>CALZHV010000005.1 GCA_945787485.1 uncultured Lachnospiraceae bacterium | reverse complement strand
AGGCATGTTATATTATTACATCCTGCTGCACAATCTGGTCTGCAACATATATGAAACACTCACAAGGCAGGCATGTTATATTATTACATTCTGCTACACAATCAGGCAACGAAAAAGACCGTCGTAAGACGGTCTTTTTCAATAATTTAATCCTCTTGGATATATTTATTAAGGGTTTCTACAACTGTATTCAAGTTGTATGGCTTTGCTATATAATCATCAAGCTTATTCTCAAGAATACGCTCCTTGTCACCAAACATTGCCCTTGCTGTAACAGCGATGATTGGAAGTCTCTTTCTATGTTCTTTCTGCTCTATCTCACGAATTTCCTGAGTTGCAGCGATACCATCCATAACCGGCATCTGAACATCGAACAATGCTGCATCGTAATCCTTCTGCTTAAAGAGCTCAATAGCTTTCTCTCCATTTTCAGCTATATCATAAGAGAAACCTGCCATACCGAGAAGCTTACCGATAACCTGCTGATTAACCGGCTCATCTTCTGCAACAAGGATTCTTGCTTTGCTGTGAGCATTTATAGAAAATACTGCTGCATCATCCTTTTTCTTTTCAGTTTCCTTAGAAGCTTCATACTCAGCAGCTTTAACAATCTTAAGAGGTATCTCTGCAATAAATGTAGAACCGATGCCCTCTTTACTCTGTACTGTAATTGTACCACCCATAAGCTCGGCAATCTGCTTTGAAATAACAAGTCCGAGACCTGAACCACCATATTTTCTCGTATCTGATGAATCAACCTGTGAGAATCTTATGAATAACTTATTCATGTCTTTCTCTGAAATACCAATACCTGAATCGGCTACTGCGATTCTTATATTAATTGTTTCCTTATCAATATCGATGGCAGCAATCTTTACTCTTACACTACCTTCAGATGTAAACTTAAGTGCATTTGAAAGCAGACAGTTTAATATCTGCTGTATTCTTTGTCCGTCACCCTTTACAAGTGCAGGAATATTGTTTCCAAATGAACAATCAAGCGCAAGACCCTTATTTGTTGCAGTCGGAACCTGTGCCGCAACAGTTTCTTCTATTGCACTTCTGATATCAAATATCTCTTCCTTAAGATTATATTTACCTGCTTCAAGTTTACTGATATCAAGAATATCATTGATAAGTCTAAGCAATGTGTCCGCACAATTTTTTGCAGTATAAAGATTGTCTCTGTAATCTGCCTGAAGGTCATCAGCCATAAGTGTAAGCTGGAGCATACCAAGTATTCCGTTGATAGGAGTTCTTATCTCGTGACTCATGTTTGCAAGGAATTCTGCCTGAGTCTTGTATGCTGCATTTGCATCCTCGATAGCCTTTGATAACTTATTCTCTGTATCCTTCTGCTCTGTGATATCGATAACAACCATATTTATATAATCAGACTCTGACTTATACATAACGGTATTAAATACTTTTCCAAGCTTCTCCATTGTGATTTCCACATCCATGAAGTCGCCCTCTTTTGTACCTGAAGTATTATATGCAGTAAACCATGCATTGATATCCTGCAACACTTCAATCTTGCTTTCCCCTAAAATCTTACCTTCAAGATCAACAGTATCGAGATTAAAATAATTTCCAAACTTTTCATTTGCTTCCTCAATGCAGTAACCTGTAGAATTGCCGGCTGAATCTGTAATAATTCTCGCCTGTGCGAATCCAATTGGAAGATTCATAAACAACTTTTTGTATTTGTCGCTCTTTGAATGACCTTCGATTTCATCACCGCATAATGCAAAAATGACAAACCCTGTCGCAACCGCTGAAATCACTCCGGCTATAACAGCCACTATCGGATTCTTAACAACAGCAGATATTATTCCAAGAACAACCTCAACTGCCGCAACAATAATAAGCAGTTTTTTCCAACCAAGTTTCTTAATATTGTCCATTGATTATAAGCACCCCTCTTCATTTATAGTTTTCGTTCAAATGGTACAAACATATAAAATCATTTTACTATATATTTTCTGTTCGGTCAATGTCATTATTGGTGTTTTCTACTGAATCACCGTCATCTTTTTTACTATTTTTACTAATAATAATTGCCATGAAAATCACCAGTGAAATCGCTGATATTATGAGTCCCGGATATAATCCCTGCGGTGTATAACTCATTTCAATCTCATGCTTACCCGGTTCAAGATCAACACCTATAAAGCATTCTCCTATAGCATAATAATCAGTAATTTTACCATCTACCTTAACCCTCCATCCCTTATCATAAGGGATTGTTGTCATAAGAATTTCGTCCTCAGGTATATCAATATTACCCTTGATATATCCGTCGGCATACTCAGTGACATTAAGCATATTATCAGACATTTTTTCGTAAACCTGCTGATAAACATCCTCATCATACGTTGCCAGGAAAACAGAAGCATTTTCAGCCTTCATTTGCATATTTTTGTAAATAAACTCAACATTTACATATTGATCCTTCTTCAGCTTACCCAGGTGGAATATCTGCACCTGATATCTGTCGCACGTTATTTCTTCTCCATCAATGAAAAATCTTATTTTATTTATATAATTGCCTCTGCAATTAATATAATAATCTCCATCCTCCGGAATGAAGAAGGAAGCCATAATACTTGTATCACCTTTATCAATAGGTGTGTATCTAATATAATTCCCTTCTATTTCAATGTCACAATTATCACTCTCTGCATTTAACGTCGGATACTTCATATTAAAGAAACCATCCATTCCCGTAATACAAAAAGCAAGATTATTCTGATTAACAAGCGGAAGCCCTGCATATCTATCCCAGTTCTTCACCTGATTTGATGCGGCAAATCCTATTGATAAAGGATAAGGATTTTCATAAATTCCAACATCCTCGACAGTTTTAACATAATCAAAATCAAAATTATTAAAATCATCTTCTCTCTCAAGAAGATATCCTATATTGAATAATGTATTTGTAAATGGTGTTGAACCCATATATAAAAATTCATTTGCGCCGGTGTAAAAGCCAAGTTTTCCCATTGTCGTAACAAGCTCCCCATTTACCGTAGAACAAAAGATACCTACACTCGGCATATTGTGCCACGTAGCTTCGTCAAGAACAACCGAATCCACCAGCTCACGTCTCACCAAGCCTCTGTCAGTTCCCTCAAGCATTTCGTCTATTGCATTATTTGCCGCTTCGACATTATCCGTTGTTTTATAATTCTTCTTGTATTCATAACACCCGGAAACATTGAAACCTACAATTCCCGATACAAGCATCTCTGCAATACAAACAAAACCGATAATAATCCTGAATTTGTACGGTTTAAACACCTTTAATGTTCCGGCAAGCATCAGCAAACCATATACCAGAACCATTAAGAGTGACGAAATAAGCATAAGCAATGTAACATCGCTACCTTTAAAATAACAAAGCACAATAAAACCAATTGACAGAACTGTAGACGCAATTACCCAAAATGGTTTTACTTCATCTATCCTAATAATTGCTTCATATGCCATCAAAAGCACAACCATTATAAAAAGGAATGAAAATCTGTTTGGTATTCCGTACTGATCGTGCATTCCATGCCAAATATAATTTAATGTTGTTGCATTAAAGCTTATCATCAAAGCTGCAAGCAGAATTACTCTTCTTAGTTTGTCGCCCAGCTTAACCTTTTTACACATAAGATAAACCAAAACAGCCGGTATGATAATAATTCCGCAATAAAGATTTACACCGCCGTCAAATGTCTGGTTTGTTATCGGTTCGGCAAACATCAGCTGCTGCTTAAACATTTCAAATATACTGCCGTACCATTCCCACGCAGGAAGCTTTGTGTTAGCTGAAGCTGTAGACATAATTCCATAATATGCAGGCAGAAGCAAAAATGCTCCCAGCCCTCCACCGAGAAGCGAGCCGATTGTAAACCTTAAGCCTCCTCTGAAAAATGCCTTAACACTTTTATGCCTATACACAAAAAACCAAAGCACAAGAAATACACAGATAATATAACCTATATAATAATTACAGAACAGACAGTAGCAAAGTGAAAGCACATACATTCTGTAATCGCCCTTTTCCATAAGTCTTTCAAACCCAAGCAGAATAAGCGGAAATACCATTATGCAGTCAAGCCACATAACATTCCAAAAATAACCTACAACATAATTGCTAAGCGCATAAGAAACAGCTATAGCAATAATGATTATATTGTTTTTTGTGAAAAATCTTGCGTTCTTAAGCTCTCTTTTCTTTTTTCTGTTTGATGCTCTGCCTTTTTTGCCGCTTGCAGCTTTAATATCCGACTCTATAGAATCAATATCATCAAGCTCGCTGTTTTCTACAAGCCTTGTAAGCTCCATATTCTTAAGCATATATGCCATTGTAAATGCACCAATACATATCTTTATTGTTATCAGGAGACATACACCGGAAACCATATTGTTTTTGTTAAACAAAAGCAATATCAGATTAAACGGACTCGAAAAGTAATATGAGCCAAGTGACATAAAATTTGAGCCGAGTGCGACATTCCATGAATAAAACAGACTACCTCCATTTAATATCTTATCTCTGTAATCAGAAAAAAAAGGAAGATATTGATGCATGCTGTCCACGATTGTCAATGTATGGTCGCCAAGTGGTGCAATTTGCTCTGTAAGATACACACCAATCATCACAACCAGAGCAAGCAATGCCGATATAATATAACAATAATTTTCCTCAAATATTTCATTTAGAGTTTTCTTTTCCTTTTTGAAGACAAAAAGCTTGCTGAAAATATAATTAACTACAACGACAACTACCTGCACAAATAATTTGGCAGCAAATTCATTAAACCTGAAGCTGTCACATAAAATAACTACTCCAAGCAATTCCACAGCCATTGCAACGAGGCGGGCAGCCACAAATGCTCCCGCCTCTCTTGCAGTATCTATAAAGCCTTTTGTATTGCTTTTAAATACAAAAATCTTGTTTGTAAAATATGCAAATATAATCGCTGAAATAATCGCTATTAAATTGCTTAAATTTCTATCTGCGTTTGTAAAAGTTCTAAGCAAATAAAATACGATAAGGTTTACAAGAGTTGTACAACCTCCTATAAATAAATATCTGACCTGCTCATTATTCCAAACCTTTGAAATCAACCTTTTCATTGATTTAACCTCTATTACATAACATTACATAATTATCTTTCTACACCAGTCATAAGATAAATGAGTGGTGAATTCCAGTATACGGTAATTTCATTACAAGAAAAGCTCTGTTCGCTGTCAACATAACAAAGCGCAGGAGCATATCCCCATAATACTGCTGTAGCGTACGGGTCTTCCAATCCGCTGTCAGCTCCACCGATAAGCATACCCGGCATTGCTTTTCCAAGTACCTGTGATGGTCTGTGATGTGGTTTCTCCGGTGAAAGTGCACCATAACCTGTTACATAACAATATCCTGTACCATTTACTCCAAAGATATAATCTCTGAGTCTTCTTGCCTGGTCAACATACTTTTCATCGCCCGTTATTGTACTTGCCATAAGGTAAGTCATGCCGAGGTTAGCAACTGTCATATTACTTCCCCAAGGATAGTTCGTTCCAAGACCTACATAGAAGCCTTCTTTTTCTGCCTTAGACATAACTGAATCTGCTTCTTTTAATATTTTTTCTTTAGCATGTTCCTTTACCGTGGCATCTGTAGCTTCATTTTTTGCAAGGTCATAAAGAGCATATGTAGCGACATCAGCCCATCCAAGACCCATAACATAATTTCCATCAATTACTCCGTTTATATCATCAAGATACTTTGTATCTTCAGTTAATATATACATCTCAGTAGCTGCCCAAAGCTTCTCATCATCAAGCTTTGCATCATTGTACTCACCTGTAACAATATCATCAGGATTTTTGTAGCCTTTCATGTCATAGTTTGATTTCATGAATTCATATGCTTTTTCTGCCGCTGCCTGACACTGTGCAGAATAATCTTTGTCTATATCCTTCCAGATGTCTGCTGCCTTTGCCATAACTGCCGCAAAATCTGCTGTAGCGGCAAAAGATATTGGTGCTGCAATAAGCTCATCTGTTTCATCAACAGCATTTACGGTTTCAGGAAATACTGCTGCAGTTACCTTGTGATATACGCCACCGGTTGCAGGATCCTGCATTTTAAACATCCAGTCTAACTCATATTTTGCTTCATCAAGCAAATCTGAAACACCATTTCCGCTTTCAGGAATCCCCATTGTATCATCATAAAATCCGAAATCTTCATATGCCAACATCAAATCCGCAACTGTCTTTGCACCTGAAACAACATATCTTCCGTAATCTCCGGCATCATGCCATCCACCGGAAACATCGATTTTATCTGTCGTTCCGTAAATAACAGCCTCCTGCGTATGACATGCCTCATGGCTGAACTCATCGGCTATGGCATCATCAAGTTTACCGCATCTTTGCTTATAAAGCATAAGTACAACATCGCTGAATACGTCTTGGTAGAGATTTGTTCCGATGGAGAATTCATATGACTCTCCTGATGGACTTGAAATTATCTTATATCTGCCCGGTGACTGGAAATCCGTAAAATCTCCACGCTTAATCGGCATTGCTACCGTTTTGTCAAACATTGATTCATTGTACTCGCCAATATATACTGTTTCACCCGTATCAGCTTTTACAATCTTGAATTTCTCATCGGTATCAGAAGTTGTGATAACTGTCTTATTGTCTAAAGGATGATAACCAATCTGGTTAACCTTTACCTGGATAGGTGTCGGTGCTCCCTCTATTTTCTCTGCATTTGAGCTGTCTGTTACAAAAAGCGAAATATTATCAAAAGTAATCTGATGAGCCGGTAAATCTCCAACCTCTTCAAAATATCCCATATTTACAACAAATCTTGGTGACGGGTCGGAATTTTCCTCCATAGTAAATTCCTTTGTGATTGTCTGTGTTTCAGGTCCAATTGTTATCTTCTCACTTGCATAAGCATGATAATCTCCACCGTTTACCTGCACTCTCCACTCTACCTGTCTTTCAACTGTAGAAGTTACATCAAATGAAACTGTATAAACACAGCCCTTTGCCATTGTAAATCCATCATAATAAATCTGACATCCGTGCTCTACCGAACCAATTTTTTCGATATCTGCCACCATTGCTCCGTCCACAGCTTCAATAGTAAATTTTCCACCGTTTTCGTATGTAGTAAATCCGCCTACTGTATTATCATCAAAATTTATGCCAATTGCATCAGCACCTTCTACAGTAGTAAATCTTTCATTTTCTACAACCTCAGCCTCTGTAGTTACCCAATCCTCAGTATCCTCGATAACCTGAGCTTCCTCATAATTTGCATCAACATCCTCGGTTACATTTTCTACATTGATTCCATCCTTTCCTTCATCCTTTGCTCCACAGGATATTAATGAAACAGACATAACCGCTGCGAGAATAACCGCCGTTATTTTTTTTAGTTTTCTCATCTCATACCTCCATTCTTTTTATACGTTACATATTTTTAAAACTTCTTCAAAAACCATACTGCCACCAAAAATATCAAGTGCACTTCCGATGGTTACGTCAAGTTTGTTATTTCCGAGTTTTTTTAACAAATACAAATCTTCATAGGAACCAACCCCACCCGCATATGTCATAGGAAGTTTTGCCCAGTTTCCGAGGATTTCCACAAGCTCTGTTTCAATTCCTTTAGCCTTTCCTTCAACATCTACGGCATGTATAAGATATTCACTGCAATATCCTGAAAGTGCATCGAGCGTTTTCTCCGTCACACATTCTTCTGTAAATTTCTGCCAACGGTCAGTCACAATATAATACTTACCGTCCTTCTTTCTACAGCTCAAATCAAGTGTGAGATTTTCGCTTCCTACCGCCGCTTTAAGCTTATCAAGATTATCCCAGTTTATTTTTCCATCCTTGAACACATAGGAGGTTACTATAACTGCTTCTGCTCCCGCTTCTATAAATGAAGCTGCATTTTCTGCATTTATTCCACCGCCTATCTGCAGCCCCTTAGGATATGAAGATAGCGCAAGCCTTGCCTGCCTTAAATCTGCATCATAGTATTCACTTCCGGCAGGATTAAGAATTATAATGTGTCCTCCCTTTAGTTCATATTTTTGATACAGCTTAGCATAATAATCGCCATTTAATTCTGATACAAAATTGTCTGTGGCAACAGAATTTTCATCCTTCAGACTTCCTCCGACAATTTGCTTTACTCGACCATTATGAATATCGATACATGGTCGAAATCTCATATTTCTCACCACCAGTCAAAATATTTTATCATATGATAAATTTGTGTGCAATTAATTCTGTTTTAGTTTCATACATTCTTTTTTCCAATAACAAATGAAAGCAATTTCTCATCCTTTACGAGAGTTGTTTTATTATTAACAACATAATCAAACGCCTTTTGTGCCATGTCTTTTCTGACATCCTCATAAGCAACAAGCTTCTCTAAGCCACTATTCCAGTCGTCATTATTCCGGCAAAGTATAATATTTTCGCCATCCTTTGTTGCAAGCTCCATCTCATCATTGTAGCTTGCTATTGTCGGAACTCTTACAAGTGCCGCTTCCATCCATTTATTTTCGGATTTACATCTATGGAACAGCGTATCCTCCAAAGGCATAAGATTTATATCCACTGACGCGATAGCGCAAGGAAGCTGCTGCCATGGCATAAATCCCTCTCTTAATATCCTGTCCGAAACACTGTTAAATCCTGCTGATAATTCCAGACATCCAACAATTTTAAGATAAACATTCGGATGTGTTTTCATAAATTCCAAAAGCAAATCAGATATCAGTTCAAAATCAGCGCTGTGAGTATTTGAACCGCTAAAATATCCAAGTACAACTTCTTTTTTGTTAACACGTTTTTTTCTTTGTGCCAAAGTAGAATAAATGAGCATTTCCGCACTTGCAACATTTCTATTCACATAAACAGGTTTGTCCGGCATATGCTTTCTCACAGTGGCTGCAAGATTTTCTGTTGACACAATTATCTTGTCACTCTCATCCATGCACTTTCTTATAAGTCCCGAATACTCATCGAAATCCTTATATTCATCATCCTTCATAAACGGAAGTTCTTTTATACTGTCGTAATCGTAAATATAATCATCTATATCATACAAAATCGGAACATTGTGTTTTTTCGCTTCTTCCATAAAGGCAGGAAGCTTTTCCATATATCTGCATCTGTATATTACAAGTGCACCAACCGAAGACCAATCAATATCATTTTTTAGATTGCATGTTTCAATTATCTCACCTGATACACCCTGATACAGAAGCTCTTCTTTCAAATGCTCCATTCTGTATCTTGAAGAAAAAGATATATATTCTGCAACAAACAGCACTTTTTTGTAATCGACGGTTCTGCCGTTTATGCCAAGCTTATTTGTTGCAAAATCCACAATCTTTTCTATTGCATATGAAGGGTCATCCTTTTCTATTATAAGACCCTTATCATATTTCTTAATTCGCTCTGCAGGCGCCCCCATGTCAAGTGCCGCAATCGGAATTCCCATCTTCATAATTTCTTCCGTAGTATACGAAAATGTCTCCGGCCATATTGATGCTATAAGGAAAATATCTATATCCTTTTCGTAAATGAGTTTTGGAAGCTCTGCATTTTCATATGCACCCGTAACCTCATAGCAATCATAATTTTTAAATATGATATCCACAGGATATCCTATTAATTTAACCTTGATATTAAGCTTTTTGTTATCTATTTCCTCCATAATGGCACGAATAAATTCACTGCCCTTGTGAACTGACATTGCTCCGATAAGACCAATATTCAATGTATCCTCGGTTTTGACATTCTTGTTAATAGGGTAAGCATATTCGACCTTGTGAGGCACAAGTGTATACTTTATATCTCCCGAATAAACCTTCTTAATCCTATTAAGGGTATCCTCCGAAAAAGTTCTTACCTCATCACATTTTAGCAAAAATTCATTCCATTTATGAACCCACTTTTCATGCGTATCACATGCATAGAAATCTCCATACTTGTGACTTCTAAAGCACTCTTCACACTTTTCTCCTCCCGGAAGCCCACAATATTTCTGCTCATTGTTGACAAGGTTAATAGTCGGACATACAGGATAATAATCATGAAAGAGCATTATCAATTTGCTGTTATCCTTTTTCGCAAGCTCTGATATCTTATCAAGACTTTCCCAAAGCTTAGGATAATACACCGTTTCATTTATTATTATTTCATCAAAGCTGATTAATCCGCACAAATCAAGCAGGTAATCAAGATTAGGGAATTCGTATAATTTGTTTTGACTGCCGTTTTCGAATGTTATGCGGTAATTATTTCTCTCAACACAGTTTCGTACAACAAACACACAGCCGCCATTATTGATATACTCTTCCTTTTTTCCGTTAAGGTATGATGTGGCTCCCCCGCCGAGATTATGATCAAAATAAAGCACACTGTGTCTCTCATTTGAATCAATTATCATTTGAATAAGCTCACGGCTTTCCCGGTTCGGATCTTTTCTGCAATATTTTCCTACCTGTTCATCATAGGTTGGGAATTTTGTTTTAAGAATCTCCAGATGCTCTTTTATCAGCTTTTCTTTTTCTTCACTTATAAAGCTTCCGCCATGCTTGTGATATACAAACAAATTGTCCACATGAACATTCTTATATCCCTTTTTGCGTGCTCTCTGACACCAGTCATTTTCTTCACAATATCCTCTGTCGTAAGACTCTTCATCGAGCATCCCGATTTCATCTATAGCCTTACGGCTCATACCCATACAAAATCCGACACCTGTAGGCATATCATTATACACCGGCTTAAGCATACGAAAATATGAATCAAGCTTGTCAATATCCATATCAAGATAAATGTGATTGTTCACGCCAAAATTAGGGAAGCTGCATATAGTCCCACTGTTTGTATATGGTGTTGTACTCGCAATTCTCTCATCTGCAAAGATAGGCTCCATAAGTCTTTCCAGCCATTCCTTCGGCAACTCCGTATCAGTATTTACAAGCACAACATGTCCCTTGCTTTGTTTAAGTCCGTTGTTGACACTTTTTACAAAGCCATAATTTTGTTCATTTTCTATAAGAATACTGTTTTCATGCTGTGAAACAAATTTCTTTTCTAATTCCTTTACTCTCTCATCCGGGCTTTTATCATCCACAATAATATACCTGCACGGTACATTGGTTTTCAAAATATCATCAAAAAGTCTAACAAGATAGTCATATCCGTTATAAACAGGTATAATGACATCTACCGGCTCAGCGGCATCAAGCGCAAGAAACGTTTTACTGTCCTTTGTAATATATTTATCTATTGATTTAGGCAGACTTGGATAAAGTCCCTGTCTTAATAAAATACACTTTAACGTCTTAAGCTTTCTTTTTCCTCCGTGGTAACATTTCTTTGCAAAATCAACCACAGGACCTTTTGTAAGATGTTTTCTTCCAAATGAGCTTTGTTGTATTCTTCTCAAAACACCCATTATAATTCTCCTCGTAAAACATTGTTTTAATAAATCTGACAGTTACTCAAAATATCCGAAAATGCAACTATGCATATAAATGCAGGGTACAATTTTCTAACACATTCTTCCGTCTTTTCATTACCGACAGGAAGTGCAATTGCCAAAAGAGGCCATGCAGGCAATAAATACCTGTATGTTATTCCCCATATGTATCCGTAATCAGGCGGTGTCAGGGTATATCCCGCCAAAACAATAATTCCAAGCATCACCAGGAACATAAATACAAGGTATACCTTAAGCCATACCTTCTCGTTCCTTTTTATCAAAAGCATAGCAACCAAAAATACAAGCCAGTACTTTAGGGTATCTCCGCCCATTACGTTTATACTTTCAAATAAGAGTCTGTATCCGCTTATCAAAAACAATACAACAACCTCATGAAAATTATTGAAAATGTAATCTATGTGTGCCTGTGGCAAAAAAATGTGGAAATAAGCCCTAATCATTTCAAATTTCACAGCAATTACTGCTATTACCATAACAGCCATTACCGACACAACCGGAATTACCCACTTGTTCTTTTTTATATTTTCCCTGTTTATAAATGAAATATTTTCTTTTTTCAGCATCAACAGCGAAGCTAAAATCACAACCGTATATGGAGGCTTCATTTTAAATACCAATAACAATAAAACAGCAACACCGATAAGCGATGTTATTCCATAAACCGTATTAAGCTTTATTTCCTTTTCACGCAGATTAAGAATTATTGCTACACCAAGCAAAACCTCCGCAAGCATGATTCCGTCCGGATTAGCGGAAGATCTTAACATTACCGCTGACGGTATAAGTGCACTAAACCAGATTGCAATATTGTATCTTCCCGCAAGCTTTGCCGCAAAGAAAATCATTGCCGCAGCAACAATAAGCTGTCCGAGGCATGCGAAATAATAATAACAGCCGCTTCTTAGCTTAAACAGCCTTGCCACAAGCATAGCTAGCACCTGCGGAAAATAGCTTTCTATACCTCTTCCGACAGTCGCTTCTTCAGAAACCTGAGCAAGCTTATCCTCTTCAGGATTCGCAAAAACTGATTTAAGCTTTGTAATACATAATTTATGATTTATTTCAGCATAATAAGTCTTAGTATTGAAATTTTCATCATGTGAAACAAGTCTTAAGTCACTTAGCTCTTTTGGTATGTCAATGACTGTAGCACAGCCATTTTTGTCCAGTACCATCTGACCGGTAGCATATACATCCGGCACACAATACTTTGAATTATCTCCGCCATAACACAAATCATATGCTCTTACAAAATGTCTGAATTCATCCTCTCTTGAGTACGGGGAAGACATGATAATGACGAATATTCCAATAACAACGGTAATGCCCAGAAAAACATAATTGTTGTCTTCCCATCTTATAATCGCAAAAATAATTCCGGCTATCAAAAGATTTATTGTTATTAAAAATACCAGCTTTGCAGTATCCGTATTTTCCTTAAATATCTGCTCATGCTGTATACCCTGATAATCAACTGTAACTTCAACCTTTGTTTTAAAATAAAACGAAGTAGTAAAAATATATTTTTGACCGGCTTTAAATTCAACATCGGAAACATCAAGACTTACAATTCCGTTATTTTCCCTTCCGTCAACTGCAATTTTTTTACTCTTTATAACATTATTGTCTTTATCCCGTATTTTATATTTTATTATACCTGATTTTGGTGCATTTATTTTAAGCTCAAGAGTTTCTAAATGGTCGCTTACAGGATAAAATCTTGTCAATATTTTCCCCTGTTTTACATTCTTTATCTGTTCACCGTCATTTTTAACCCAATATGAGCTAATCTCATCACCGTTCATTTTTTTTATTTCTCTTGCATCAATAAAAATCAAAGCCAAAACGGCAAATGCAATTAAAATAACAGTAATTAATCTGCCCTTTTCTTTCACATAACACCTCTATATCATCCAATATCTTTTTAATAAGACTACTATACTAAACACCAATGCAACAACCTGGTAAGCTACCACTACCCATGATTTTGCGCTCAGATTCTTCTTTATAAATTTAAGCTCCGGAAGTGCCAGGAAAAAAAGCGGAAGCATCGGCAAAAAATATCTTCCCTGAAGACCGCCGATATATCCGATGTAGTATAATGCTTCACGAATGTCATAAGACTGCTTCGCATTTTCGTCTCCAAACATTGTAATCATGATTGTATGGTTTACCATTGAAGCCATTATCATAAATACAAGAATACCAAAAGTTGCCAAAATGACAATTCTTGTAATAACTTTCATGTTATATTTTGAATTATATTTACCATCGTTTTCCAATAAGGCAAGTGCGAAAACAACCAAATATGATGCGAAAGCAAACCATAACGGAAGCGATGAATCAAGCCAGCCAAACTGTCCGACAGATGATGTTACAAGAAAGTTGCCCCACGTATAAACAGTTGACATAATAAGCCACGCAGTTCTCTTGAATTCAAGCAACATTCCTCCCAACAGCTGAATCCAGAAATTGTTTCTCAACAAAAAAAATCCGACTGCAATACAAACTACCGAAGCCCCTATCAGCGGCCACTTATATTTTTTTACAAATTCACCATCTATGTTTTTTTTCGGAAATTTAAGACACAGCTTGTCCACCGGAATGGCAAATATCAAAAACCCCATAAATACATATGGTGGTTTAATATATGAAACGAGAGCCAGCAGAAAAAGCTCAAACAGCAAATCAAGCCAGCCTATCTTTTCTTTTTCATACCTCATATAAAAAATATATGCAGTAAACAAAAAACTGCACGACAAAACAATGGCATCATAGCTTATGGATGCTGCCTGATGAACCGACATGGGAAACGACATAAACATCAATAATACTTCTTTTTTTATAGGCATTATTTTTATCGCCAGGGCACAAACGGCAACATAAAATAACAATGATGTTATTTCGCCCAACTGAAGAACCCATATCGGTGACAGATGAAACATTATTCCTATCATAACGCCCACTGCTGCCGGTAAATGCTTCACTGCACTTAATTTTATACCTCTCGGAAGACATTCACTTTGATTATAATTTCCTTTATAGTCAAACATTGCCTGCTTCCATGTTTCAAAATCCACCTTTTGCTCATAATTTCCTCTGATACGATTGTTGTCAAGTCCAAATTCCGTAATTAGCTCATTTGTAATATCATCATTATTAAAACCAAGTCCAAGATTTGCCAAATGAACATGCTCATCAGGAGTCTGCCATGTCGGTACGATAAACACCATTATCAGACCGGTAACTAAAATTATAACAAGTGAAATTATATATGAAATATTAGTATTATTTTCTTTATTGTTTGTATGTTTCATTTTTTTCCCTGTTCTTTACAAATAAATATATATCCCCAATCGTAAATATAACACTATACCATATGTTCGTCAATTCTACTTTGCCTTATACGATACTAAATGATATACTACAGATAGGTTTTTGTATAAATGAATAATTCCTTACCAGCTGTAAGGAATACTAACCATAAATATATTGTAGCAGAAAGGGGAAATTATGGATCTTACATTAAAAAAAGAGATTAATGATTGTTATATGTATGGTGAAATCATCTCCCAGCAGGGACTGGGCCCTGCAAATGATATTACCATGAGCGAAATGATTAAATTTGACTTGTTGCAATTTCTTGCCTATCTGATTGAAGATGACTGCAGCAATCTGACAGATGAAATTGCTTTCATACAACAATATTTAGGCCAATATTTCACGGCTGATAAACTTAAGATTTTTAAGTACGAGCGAACCGTAAACGGCAACTTTGCCAATACGGTTCCGCGTTCATTTACATATTTTGCCGGAGCGGATTTATCCGGCAAATCCGCATATACATTGAAGGGCTTTTCCAAATCGAGAAACCTGTATAATGTTTACAGTCAGCTCGGTCAGCAATTCATTGCGTGCAATAGCGTTACGAGCGATAAAGAGTTAGCAAAATTCACGGAATATATCCAGATGATCGAGGAATATTTGAGAAAACATAAAATTTTCGAGTCAGGGAGAGGTCCAATTGCCGCAGGGAAAGTTGAAAATCCATATGCAAAAACGTCTTCTTCCTCAAATTCTTCCATAAATGCCATGAAGGGACAGCTTAATTCGGATGAATTATCGGAAAACGAGCTCAATCTTGAGAGCCTTATGAATGAATTAAACGCTTTGACAGGTCTTGAGGATGTAAAAAAAGATATAAAGAGTCTGATAAACTTATTAAAGGTGAAGAAGCTTCGCGAAGAACGCGGCATGAAGCAGCCTGCAGTGACATTGCATATGGTTTTTTCAGGCAATCCCGGTACCGGCAAGACAACGGTAGCCAGACTTCTTGCAAAAATATATAAATGCATAGGAGTTCTTCCAAAGGGACAGCTCATTGAAGTCGACCGTTCCAATCTTGTTGAGGGTTTCGTTGGCCAGACAGCCATAAAAACAAAGGAAGTAATAGAAAGTGCTCTCGGCGGAGTTCTTTTTATCGATGAAGCATATACTCTTACTGCCGGAAAAGACAATAAAGATTTTGGTCAGGAAGCAGTTGATACACTTTTGAAAATGATGGAGGACAACAGAGATAATCTTGTCGTTATTGTTGCCGGCTACACAGACCTTATGGAAGAATTTGTAAGCTCAAATCCGGGTCTTAAATCACGCTTTAACAAATACATAAACTTTAGGGATTACAACGCAGACGAATTATTTGATATCTTTGTTTCCATGTGTAAAAATCAGGAATACGAAGCTGATACCGAAGGTCTGGAATGTGCGAAGGCTTATTTGAAGAAAAAAGCAGAGAACCATGATGAAAACTTTGCCAATGCGAGAGAAGTTCGTAATTACATTGAACGTGCCATCTCAAGACAGGCAACACGTGTCGTTGAAATAGAAAATATAAGCGATAATGAACTAAAGACATTAACAAAAGCAGACCTTACCGAATAAGGTCTGCTTTATCTCTTGTCTAATATTGCTTTATTATTATTTTGTATTATTCATCCAACTCAAATAAAGCTCCGTTTTTTGAGAAATTAATGTTATAATACGGGTCTCCGTAAGTCATTATATCTTCCCACAGAAATTTGAAAAATTCGCATTCTGCGTTGTATTCTCTTGTCGTTTTATTTCCTTCAATATTGAAAAGCTCCTGTTTTATGTCATGCCTGTACCAGCCGGCATCAACAGCACACACTGTGTAATATCCCTGTTCACCTATTCTGAGACACAGTTCAATATCAGCCAGCTCACTTTTGTAATTGTCGGAAAAGCCGCCAACACGGTCAAACAATTCTTTTTTCAACAGCATACAGTCTGCTGTTACAGCACTACAGTTGAAATTTACCCTGTTATGCATCAGATATGCCATCATACCTTTTCTTGTTCCTTCGTAAAGTCTTGAATAAACTCCGTTTATTCCAAGCACAAGACCTTCTTCATAAACCGTATTGTTGTCGTTGTACAATGTCCCTCCGACAATTCCGATTTCCTTTCTCATGCAAAGTCCAAGCATTTCTCCTATTGCAGTTGTATCGATAAGCTCAACCATTGGGTCCAAAAAGAACAGATAATCGCCCTTTGCATATTGTGCTCCGTGATTTCTTATATCAGGAAGATTTTTTCCCTGTTTGTACGTTACAACCTTTATGTTTTTTCGTTCCTTTTCCTTATTTTTGAAATAAAGAAGCAAATCTCTGTCCTCGCCGTCAGTGTCAACTATTATTATCTCAAAATTGCTGTACCTTGAGAGCATAAACAACGGCGTAAGACATTTATCCAGCAATGTAACATCATTACATCCCGGAATTACAATGGAAATGAACGGATTACCGGGTGTTTCATATGTGACCTTATACAAGCCGAAGCATTCCGAATTACTTACCGTTGCAAAGCTGTATACTCTGTTTATATGTGCCGTAAGTGCCTTTCTTCCGATTTCTCTCGCATATTCCTTCTTATGCTCACTCGCGACATTAGATTTGTTGCTTATTCGATAATGA
Organism: uncultured Lachnospiraceae bacterium; assembly: GCA_945787485.1. GTDB lineage: Bacteria > Bacillota > Clostridia > Lachnospirales > Lachnospiraceae > Coprococcus_C. Next base: position 9,169 of record CALZHV010000005.1, on the reverse strand, counting down.
TAAACAACCCTTGGTATATGCTTTATGGAATCCGTAACCTCCACAAGCCTCAAAACAAAATCGTAAGTCTGAGCTCCGTCGTATTCCGAATTAAAACCTCCGATATTTACGGCAAGATTTTTCTTAACCATAAGACCGTGATTTATGTAATTATATGCTCGAAGCAAATCAACACTGTAATCCGGTTTAAATGCCGGATTGGAATACTTTGTTCCGTCCTCAGACATTTTGTCTTCATCCGCATATAACAAATCATATCTTTCATTTTGTAATTCACTCACAAATGAGAAAAGCGCATCCTCGGAAAGAGTGTCATCATGACACAAAACCATAGCATATTCACCCTGCGCCATGGAGAGCGCCACATTCGAATTATCAGATATTCCAAGATTTTCCTGCATAAGCTTATATTCTATACGAGGGTCCTCCTCCATATACTGTCTTATTATTTTTTCCGTCTCAAGACTGTACACCTTTTCATAAACATCTGTTTCCTCTTCATCTCCGACATCATTTACCTCCGCCCGGCTTCCGTCTACAAGACAAAGCTGCCAGTTAGCATATGTCTGCGCCTGTACAGACTCTATCAATGCACGCAAAAAGAACTCCGGTGTCATATATACCGGAACAAGTATACTTATAAGTGGTTTATATTCAAATTCAGCCTCTCTTTGAGCTCTTAATTCTTCTTCATCCGGTTCATGTTTTTCCTTATACCAGCCATTATATGCAAGTCCCGGACCGGTCATTTTATATCTTACCTGCGAGATAATACCACTTACTCCGTTGTTTTTCAGATAATTAATACCTTTTTGAATTGTAGGTCCCCCAATTGAGGATAAATCGATTTTAAACCTATCCAATTACAATCTCCTTATTACATGCTTTACATTTTTCATTTTTATGCGGAAGCTTAACTATTCTTGTTTTCATGTTAAGCCCATCAAAAACAAGCATTTTACCAACCAGAAGCTCTCCTTCTCCCAGAATATATTTTATTGCTTCAAGTGCTTCTATACATCCGATTATTCCGACGACTGCACCCATTACGCCAACCTGTGCACAGGTTGGTACATCTATGGCATCCTGCTCATCAAACACACACCTATAGCATGGAGCATCCCCCGGAACCCAAGTCATAACCTGTCCTTCAAATTTTATCACACCGGCATGGCAATATGGAATATTATATTTTACACATGCATCATTTATCAAATATTTAGTCTTAATGATATCTACTGCATCTATTACAAAGTCATAATACTGAATAAGCTCTCCTATCGAAGTCTCATCCACATAATAATTATATAGCTTTACATTTATCTCAGGATTTATTTTTTTAACTGCAAGCTCTGCAGACACACATTTATCCATCCCAACATGAGCAGTCGGATGCATAATCTGTCTGTTTAGATTTGACAGACAAACCCGGTCGCCATCGGCAATTCCTATTGTTCCGATACCGGCAGCCGCAAGATACATGACCGTAGGAGACGCAAGACCTCCCGCACCGATAACCAAAACCTTTGCTTTAGCAAGCTTTTCCTGCCCTTTCTTTCCGATAATCGGCATATTCGTTTGTCTTGAATATCTGTCATCATCATTATAATTCGTCATATTACTTCAGCCTTTCCTTTATGCCATATCTTTTATTCAGCTGCTAGCATATCTTTTTTATTCTGTTGCCGCAATCTCATTTAAATCAAGTATAATTGTTGTTCCCTCTCCGGGTGTTGACCTGGCATTTATGGAAATATTTAACTTATTGCAGGTCTGCTTACATAAGTAAAGTCCTAAGCCTGTCGATTTTTTGTCTGCTCTTCCATTATAACCCGTGTATCCCTTCTCGAATATTCTCGGAATATCCTCTTTGGCAATTCCCATGCCGGTATCCTCTATATATAATTTATCATCCATAAGATAAATGGTAACACTTCCGGTAGCAGTATATTTTACGGCATTAGATAGTATCTGTTCAATCAAAAATACAAACCACTTTTCATCAGTTACAATAATCCGGTCAATTTCATCATAATTCATTTTTATTTTCTTTCTGACAAATTGTCCCGCATATTTTCTTATCGCTTGTCTGACAAGATAATCAATTTCATATTTTTTTATTACCAGATCATTGCTTGACTCATCCAGTCTTATGTAATTTAATACCATCTCAACATATTGCTCGATACGAAATAATTCCTGTTCAAGCTCTCTGTGTTCTTCCGTATCCTCAGAGCTTAGCATCATACGCATTACTGCAATAGGTGTTTTAATCTGATGAACCCATGTGGCGTAATAATCATATGCATCCTGTTGATTTGCCCGCAATTTTGTATTTAGCTCAGCACATTTTTCTCTAAGCTCTGTGAGCATATTTCTGTAATCTTCTTCCAAAAGATTATCAGCCTCCGGAAGCGCTTTTGCCCCACATTCAAAATCCGAAAGCATTCTGTCTCTTTCATGCTTCTTTTTGGCAAACAAAGCAAACCTAATCAGTGAAATAATAAAACCGCAAAACAGAGTTATTACAGTTGCATAAATGACAGGCTCAGGCTGTGCCCTATAAAGAAAAAACACAGCATAAAACACCATCATTGTACCCAGATACATACTTATTCCAAAGGCTTCTTCTTTTAGAAAACTGCCTAAAAGCCTGTTCCGTTTAATCTGCTTCATTCGACTATATACCCGCTTCCTACTCTGGTTAAAATGTAATCCTTAAGCCCGATACCATCAAGTTTTTTTCTTAGTCTTGTGACATTTACGGTAAGCGTATTTTCTTCGACATAACAGTCATCCTGCCAAAGCTTAGTCATCAATGTATCACGGCTAACTATTTTGCCTTTATTTTCCATAAGCATTTGCAATATTTTAAACTCATTTTTTGTAAGCTCAAGCTTTTTATCATTGTATGAAATAGTACCGTCCGATAAGTTTAAAATTGCACCCTTATGCTCAAGCACCGGCACCTTTCCTGTCAAATCATAGGTCCGCCTTAATATGGCGTGCAATTTTGCATTCATTACCATAGAATCAACAGGCTTTGCTATAAAATCATCACCGCCCATATTCATAGCCATTACTATATTCATATTATCGGCTGCAGATGACAGAAAAACTATTGGGATAGCTGATACCTCTCTAATCTGCTTACACCAATGGTATCCGTTAAAAAATGGAAGCATTATATCAAGCAGCACAAGGTCCGGATTAAAGGCAACAAATTCCGGCATTATATTTTGAAAATCATTTACAATGTATACATCATTACCCCATGATGTAATCTGTTTTTTCATTTCTTCTGCAAGAGCAAAATCATCTTCTACCATAAATATTTTATACATATTTTACTCCATAATGTATAATATCTGCTACGTTTATTTATTACATATAAATTTCTAATGTACTATTTGATAATAAACCTTTGCCGTCATGCTGTAAATAATAATATATATTAATGCGAATACAAGGAATGTGCCGCAAAGACAAATTGTATAAAGCATGTTGTCTGTAAGCAGCAGAATCTTAATAATTTTTGTCATCATCGGATAAGCAGCTATAACATGAACGGCAGCCACCATAAGCGGCAGGAAAAATACAAGAAGAATCTGTTTACTGATTGTCCCTTTAACCTCCGCATTGCTCATTCCAACCTTTTGCATTATCTGGAATCTGTTTCTGTCGTCGTAGCCTTCTGAAATCTGCTTATAATAAATTATAAGTGCTGTAGCAAAAAGGAAAACCATTGTTAACAACGCTCCAAGGAACAATAATGAACCGTACATTCCATACAAATATTCCAGACTTCCTGTTTTGCTGTTTGTATCATCCTGCCATTTGCCATTTGAATTTTCCAATTCCGCAATCTTACTGTCTACATGATTAGAATAACATTTATAAAATTCGCTGTATTTTTCTTCGATTTTGTTTTCATCTTCAAAATCCACCATCAAAAGCTTTGTCATTGCAGATGCATTTTGCATATATGATGCTCTTTGAAACTCATCAACCTTTGAAAGCGCAGACTTAGTCATTACAATGCCATAATTATCCGTTATTTTATATCTTTCCATTGATACAGGAAATTTCTTCATTTTACCTACGCATTTGTATTTGACATCTCCTATTTTTATATATTTTTCTATCATATGACGGTTGTCATCCGAATTGTATAACAGTATTTCATCATCCTTAAGATCAACCTTATTTCCTGTAAGTCTTTCGTATTCGGCAGTATCAATAAACCATCCAATTGCAAATGAGCCATTCATACTTGACTGGTCAGTAGACAATTCATTTCCTCTTTTCATAAATGCGCAGCTTAGATATTCCTGATTCTCCATGTATGTTATATACAAACCACACTCTTCGGCTGCATCACGGATACACTGTCCGATAGTATCTGCCTCAACAGGCTCCCAGCTTCCGTCATTTGTTTCATAAATAACCGATGTTGACATATAATGCGGATTAAGTCTTTCGATAGTTCCCTTTATCCCGACATACATGCTTATTGTAGCAGAACACATAATAAGAACTATGGTAGCCATAATGGTTATGGATGCCAATCCTACGGCATTTTGTTTCATTCTGTATATTAATCCCGAAACGGCAACCATATTTCCCTTTTGATAATAAAATTTTTCATTTTTCTTAAGCAGCTTTAATATGGCTGTAATCCCTGTCACAAAAAGGCAATATGTTCCTATTATTACAAGGAAAACCGCTCCGAAAAAAGAGAAAAATGCCTCGATGGGACTGTCTGTTGTAATTGAAATATAATATCCGCATGCCATGCAGATTGAGCCTATGACAAGTAAAGGCCACTTTATTTTAGGTTCTTTTTCACCAACCTGAACACTTTTAAGCATTTCTACAGGTTTTAGCAGCATTACCTGGATGCAATTAAAAATGTATGTGGCAAAATACAAAAATGCAAAATAAACAGCAGGAAAAATCATTGATTTAAAAGTTATGCTTTTCATTCCGAGAATAACCTCTGTATCAAGAAGTCTTAATACTGCCAGAGAACACCCCTTATACATAACGGCACCAAGCAAAATTCCTAAAGCAATAGTTATTATTGTCGCAATAAAATTTTCGACAAATACTATTTTTATAACATGCTTTTTTTCAAGCCCCAAAACATTGTACAATCCATATTCTCTTTTTCTTTGCTTCATCAAAAAGCTGTTTGTATAAAAAATGAGCACCATTGACAAAAAACACATCATAACCACACCTAGAATCATAAACGGATGAAGATAATCTCCGCCTCTGATATTCTTCATATTAGGGTCAGTTGCAAGAGTGAGCAGCACATAAAATACCGCCAAAAGTCCTGAACCTGCAATAATGCTCGGAATATATAATCTGCTGTTTTTACTTAGGTTACTAATTGCAAATTTATTTAACATACTCCATTTCATCTGTGCTCACCACCTGTCGCAAGCATAGTCAATGTATCTGTTATCTTCTGATACATCTGCTCATTTGTACTATTTCCCCTGTATATCTGATGATATACTGTTCCGTCCTTTATAAATAATACTCTGTTGGCATGACTTGCCGCATTTACAGAGTGGGTAACCATAAGTATTGTCTGTCCTTCAATATTTATTTTTTGAAATACCTTGAGTAAATCATCCGTCGATTTTGAGTCGAGTGCTCCCGTCGGTTCATCAGCAAGAATAAGCTTTGGATTTGTAATAAGCGCTCTTGCAACGGCAACTCTTTGCTTCTGACCTCCGGACAATTCATATGGAAATTTATCTATCAGCTCGGAAATGCCTAAGCTTTTTACTATTGGCTCAAGCTTTTTTAATATATCCGATGCTTTAACACCGCTTAAAACCATCGGAAGCATTATGTTATCCTTTACATTAAATGTGTCTAACAGATTAAAATCCTGAAATACAAAACCAAGATTTTCCCTTCTGAATGCAGCAAGCTGACTTTCCTTAATTGCAGAAAGTCTTTTACCCTCGAGTAAAATGTACCCCTCTGTCGGTTGGTCAAACGCAGCCAGAATATTTAATAAAGTAGTTTTTCCCGACCCGGATTCTCCCATAATCGCTACATATTCTCCCTGTTCAACAGAAAAAGACATATCTGATAAAGCCACAACTTTGTTTGATCCTAATCGTGTAGTATAGATTTTTTTCAGACTATTTACTTCTAATATTGTCATTTCTATATCCTCCCTTACAATATTTTTCAAAGCCTGAATAGATTTTAACAAACCGGCCCCGCTACAGACATCGATATATGTGACATTTATCATGTATGATGTGACATTTATGTAAGATTATAAATATTTCTGCTATTTATTTCGTTATTTTTTTGAAATTTTCCTGACAACTTAAAAAGCTGAGGTAAATTAAAACCTCAGCTTTTTATATAATACGCATATGTATCAGCTTAGAACCAACCCTTGTGACCCTGAACATAAATCTGCTCAAACTCAGCATCATCTTTTGTAAGATACATAATACCTTCAATTATAGCGATAACAGCCATTACACTTGCTGCTAATCCAAATGTAATGATACCACCTGCTAATGTAACTGCTAACATAATAACAGCCTCTTTTGTATAACCAAGATAGAACTTATGAATACCTAAGCTTCCTAAGAAAATAGCAAGTAAGCCTGCAGTCATTTTATTCTTCATGACTCCTCCTCCTTTCATATGACTATCCACATTATATCAGCATTATATTTATAATACAATATGTTTTTTATCATAAATTATTCATAAAAACATAAAAATTTGTTAAAAACATGCTTTTTACATGAATTTTATGGCATAAATATGCAAATTTTACTAATTTATTCATTTTTCATATAGTCAAACAATACTTTATCAGTTTAAAAAGTGCATTATTAACTATTTTTTCATGTTTTTAAATAATTTTGACAGCTTGTGTTTTAAGACTTTTTACCAATCCTAGATTATAACTTTTTTATTAATTCCGCTTTAATATATTCATACCTTAGTCTTTTTTCTTCCTTTTTGAAATGAACTTCTCTTGCCTGAATCGGATTATTTTCATAGCAAAGCTTTTCATCTCCAAATTGTTCACTTGTCAAATCAAAAACACAGTCGCCTATGACATTGTAGCAATGAAAATTCCCCCCTGCTCTTTCGATACCATACACTTCTCCTCCAAATATATCCTGAGCAAGAAATGCAGTAATGGAGCATTGTCCCAAGGTTTTGTTTTCCTTAGTCCATTCATGTCTCATTCTCGGAGCACATGTTTCTGCACACCATATTTCCGAAAGCATGTCATACAGAGCTCTTGGATTTTCTATCTTTTCGAATTCATTATTTGTCGGTGCAACATTTGCCTGCTCCCAGCCGTAAAACTTATAAACCATATTTACACATCCTTTTTATTATTATATTATTACATTCATAAAAGTAACAAAGCTTTTAATTATGCACAACTTTATTCACAGCACATAGCATGAAAGGGTTTTATATATGAAATTAGATAACTACAAATATATTCTTGCATCAAAATCACCACGCAGAAAGGAGCTTTTGACCCAGGCGGGTATTGATTTTATCTGTATTCCTTCAACAGACGATGAAAGCCATACAGAAGAAAAGCCCTATAAAATTGTCAAAGCCCTTGCTCAAGGGAAGGCAAAAAATGTATACGAACGCCTATCCGACCATCAAACGGATATGTCAGCAGACATTGAAAACGATAACATTGTTATTATCGGTGCAGACACTATCGTCTGTTATCAGGATGAAATACTCGGAAAACCTGCTGATGAAGCAGATGCTTTTGCCATGTTATCCATGCTTTCTGATCGTAAGCACGAGGTATATACCGGTGTTTCATTATATATCATAAAAGACAGAAAATTAAAGATTCACACCTTTTATGAAAAAACTGACGTAACATTTTACGATATAACACGTGAGGACATAAAGTCATATATCGAAACCGGCGACCCTATGGACAAGGCAGGAGCATATGGCATACAGGGACCATTTGCAATTCATATAAAGAAAATATCCGGAGATTACAACAATGTTGTCGGATTGCCAATCGCAAGGTTATATCAGGAATTGTTAAAAACCCTTTAAACATGCACAAGCTGCCCTAAAGCTTAAGCTTATGGGCAGCTTGTTGCCGTTTATTTTACTTTTGATAAAAAGTCCTTAAGTCTTGCATTTTTAGGATTACCAAAGAATTCTTCAGGCGTATTTTCTTCCATTATATTTTTGTCATCTATAAACATAACTCTTGTTGCTACTTCTCTCGCAAAGCCCATTTCATGTGTTACTACAATCATAGTCATTTTATCCTTCGCAAGCTCCTTCATAATATCAAGGACCTCACCTACCATTTCCGGGTCAAGTGCTGATGTAGGTTCATCAAATAAGATTACATCAGGATCCATGGCAAGTGTTCTTGCAATAGCGATTCTCTGCTTTTGTCCACCCGACAAATTATCCGGATATGCCTCCTTTTTATCTAAAAGACCAACTCTTTCAAGGAGCTCGTCTGCTCTTTTTTCAGCCTCTTCCTTACTAAGACCTTTAAGCTTTGTTGGTGCAAGCATTATATTTTTCTTTACTGTCAAATTAGGAAAGAGATTAAATTGCTGAAATACCATTCCAATTCTTTGTCTTGTTTTGTTGATATCAACATTTTTGTCTAATATATTTGTTCCTTCAAAAATTATTTCTCCCGACTCCGGTCTCTCAAGGCAATTCAAAGAACGAAGGAAGGTTGATTTTCCACAGCCTGACGGTCCGATTATTGCAATTACCTCACCCTTGTAAATATTTGTATTTATCTTATCAAGGACAAGATGATCTCCATAGGATTTACATAAATCTTTTACTTCGATTATTAATTCTCTATTTTCTGTCATCGTTCTTTAATCTCCTTTCAAGCATAGATACAAGCTTTGTAAGTACAATTACAACCACAAGATAAATAAGTGCAACTATAATAAGCGGTACAAAGGCTTCATATGTAGTACTTCTTATAATATCTCCGGCCTTGTTAAGATCTATAAGACCAACATATCCGACAATTGACGTTTCCTTCAAAAGTGCTATAAATTCATTACACATTGCAGGAAGCGCATTTTTAAGCGCCTGTGGCAAAATAATATGAATCATGGTTGAACCATATGTG
>CALZHV010000004.1 GCA_945787485.1 uncultured Lachnospiraceae bacterium | reverse complement strand
TGCTAATGAGTATTACAATAAAGCAAAACAGGTGGGGATAAATGCAAGGCTGTTTAAGTTTAAGGGTGAAAAGCATAATTTTTTGATACATTCCAAAACAGATGAGGCAAAAAAGGGATTTGGATATCTGATAGATGTAATAAACAATACTTACAATAATTCTTTGTTTGAAATTTATCCGATAAAACTGATTGCCGATTACAGTATTCATTATCCTGACTGGATTAGCGCACCATGGGCGATAAAATTCGTCAATTCAAATCATTTTGATTTTAATGATATTGACAACAGGCTTACTGAATATAATAAAATTTTGCTGGCTACAACTTATGCGGCTTGTGATGCAAAGGTTAAAGAGTTTATTATGAAGTATCCAAATTCGACAATAATTAATCTTGGATGCAGACTTGATAACATGTTTGAGAGGGTTGATAACGGAAGGATACAGTGGTATAGCATAGGAACACACAATATTATGTCGGTAAGACGTGCCATGTATAAGGAAAGAGAGAGAGAAAAAACAATTGGCCGTTCAATAATGGATTTCTCATGGATGGATGAGATAAAGCTTGACAGAAACAAAGGTGTTATGTTTGTATGTAATGATTCGATGACGTATATGTCTCACAACCAAGTAAAGAGCATATTGAATCTTTTAGAGGTAAAATTTCCGGGAGCGGAATTTGTATTTACCGTATCGACAATAGGTACGATGAATTTATCTAATTTGTTTTATAAAAAGCACAATGTATTAAAACGTGAAAGGCGGCAATTTGCACTCGGTGATGCCCAGATAGCAATGCTGTCGTGGAGTAATGAGTTCGTTTTAAGATCAGAGGAGCCTATAATGAAATATGTGGCAAAAGATATGAAAATGAACATTATAAGCCGAATTAAGAAAAAATATAACCTGATAACAAATAACTACAAAATAATACATATGCAATTAGGACATGAAAAATATGAAATAAATGTGTAAAATTTGTCATGAGAGGAATAAAAACTTGTCACGATAACATTACTATGTTAGAATCGGGCATATAGATAGGGGAGATTTTTATGAAAAAAGAAAAAAAGGGTTTTGTCAATAATGAAGGCTTTTCGTTGGTTGAGCTTGTTATAGTGATTGCTATAATGGCTGTCCTCGCATCTGCTATAGGAATTAGTCTGCTCAGATATCTTGAGAGGAGCAGAACTGCAAATTGTGCATCTGCGAGAGATACTATAGAAAAAGAATATTATACAGACAAGGTGGAAATAGAAAATTTCAGATTGGATAATGATTTGCCTGATCCGGAATATGATATTCAGGAATTTTTGGATGAACATGCAGGAGAGGATAAATTCAAATGTCCTGATGGCGGTACTTTTCAGCCGGATGCATCAGGTGAACATATAGAGTGTACAAAACACGGAAGTAATTTTAACTAATTTCTATTTTGTCGTTCCGAGGTTACGATGATAAAATTGATAAAGCTTGCCATAGTAACAATATTAATGTTTATATTTATATTGATAGGTGTTGTTATAGGCGTTAACGTAAATAAGAATAAAGAAGAACCGGTAATAAAGCTTACCGGACAATGGGAAAAAACGATGGAGGCAGGGGAACTGTCTTATCTCGTGGAAGAAAGCTATTGGAAATTTGTTAAGGCCAGTTATATTACGATTGGAACACCTCCGGACTGTTCTTTTTACAAGATAGTAAGTGAAGTTCCGAGAAATAATTATATAAGCTCTAATTTCTATATTGATGATGAATCGGATTTTATGTTCTACCATGATAATGACGGAAACAGAACATCGAAAATAGCAATCGATGTTTCTGCATATCAAAATGACATCAACTGGGAGAATGTTAAAGCTGCCGGAGTAGATGTTGCTATGATAAGAGTAGGATATCGCGGATACGGGAACGGAAAACTGGTGGAAGATGAAAAATTCAGAACACATGTTGAGGGTGCGCTTGCTGCCGGCTTGCAGGTGGGAGTTTATTTCTTTACGCAGGCTTTGAATGCCACTGAGGGAGCCGAAGAGGCTGATTTTGTGATAAACACAATAAGTGAGTATGATATTGCCGGACCGGTAGTTATAGATTCTGAGAAGCTGGATGTTGAAGACGCAAGAACAATAGATCTTGACAATGAAGCAAGGACGGATGCAGTTGTTGCGTTTTGTGATACTGTAAAAGCAGCAGGATATTCAGCCATGATATATTCAAACCGCAATTGGTATGTTCAAAATCTTGATATGACCAGATTGGGCGGATATAAGTTATGGGTTGCCCATTATACAAATGAACCGGATTTTCCATATAATTACGGGGGATGGCAATACACCGAATCAGGTACTATTCCCGGTGTTGAGGGAGCATTGGATTTGAATGTGTGGTTTGAGTAAACAATAAAAGTGAAAAAAGAAAAACGCTGTAGTTTGGGAATACCTAAATTACAGCGTTTTTCTTTTGGGGTAGCATTGATATCAAAGAATTATCAATATTTATGATAATTTTTCTATTGCTGCCTTAATTCTATTTATTGTTTCTTCTTTTCCGAGAAGTGACATAAGCTCAGTAGCACCGCCCGGGGTTGCCTGCTTGCCTGATACAGCAGTTCTTATTGGCCACATAACAAAGCCGGTTTTGTACTCTTTTTCCTTGGCAAATGCCTGCAATGCTTCAAATAATGAATCGTTATCAAACTCATTTTGTGCTTCTATAACAGGAAGAACCTCATTAAGAAGAACTAATGAATTTTCAGGGTTTGTCTTCATTTTTTTATGATTGTACATATCTGTACTGTATTCAGGAACTTCGTTTAAGAAATCAATTTGTTCCTTGATGTCTGTGAATACTTCTATACGTGACTTAACCATGGAAGCAATTTTCTTGAAATCCAAATCCCTGTTTACTGCTTCTTTTATATATGGAAGTGCCATTTCATAAAATTTTTCATCGTCCATAGCCTTGATATATTCGCCGTTCATCCATTTAAGCTTTGTCATGTCAAGTACTGCAGGAGATTTTGACATTTTCCTGTAATCAAATTCCTTCACAAGTTCTTCGAGAGAATATATCTCGTTATTTCCATCAGGACACCATCCAAGCAATGCAACAAAATTAATTATTGCTTCTGTAAGGAAACCCTGCTCCAATAAATCTTCAAAAGAGGAATGTCCGCTACGTTTGCTTAATTTCTTATGCTCCTCGTCTGTTATAAGAGGACAGTGGATGTATGTCGGAACTTCCCAGCCAAATGCATCGTAAAGTCTGTTGTACTTTGGTGATGAAGAAAGATATTCATTTCCGCGAACAACATGAGTGATGTTCATAAGATGATCGTCTACAACATTTGCAAAATTGTAAGTTGGGAAACCGTCTGATTTGATAAGAATCATATCATCAAGCTCCTCGTTTGGAACAGTTATATCACCGTATAATTCGTCGCAAAATGTTGTTGTACCTTCAAGCGGATTGTTTTGTCTTATTACATAAGGCTTTCCGGCTGCAAGGTTTGCTTCGATTTCTTCTTTTGAGAGGTGAAGACAGTGCTTGTCATATCTTGAGATTGTCTTTCCTTCAAAATCTGTTACTAATCCCGCAAGTCTTTCTTCATCGCAGAAGCAGTAGTAAGCTTCGCCTTTTTCGATAAGCTTTTTAGCATATTCAAGGTAGATTCCGCTTTCCTGACGTTTGCTTTGTACATATGGTCCAAAACCTCCGTCTTTATCCGGACCTTCATCATGAATGAGACCTGTCTTTGCAAGTGTTCTGTAAATTATATCAACAGCACCTTCTACTTCTCTTGCCTGATCAGTATCTTCTATTCTTAAAATAAAGTCGCCACCTTCATGTTTTGCGATAAGATATGCGTACAATGCTGTTCTGAGATTACCGACATGCATTCTTCCTGTTGGACTTGGAGCAAATCGAGTTCTGATTTTTGACATTTTTTTCACCTCTCTGTAAAATTTCTGCATAATCTTTTGAGATTATACCCCAAATTATTTTAATTTACAACACAAATAGTTGATTATTAATTTAAATTTTAGTATACTAAAACATATGTAAAAAAATAATAATGTAAAGAAAATATACAATATGGATAAAAATGAAAGGACGTAATGATGGACAGTTCAACAATGGCAAAGATATATATAATAGCTTTGGCTGTATTTTTTGTGTTTCTGATAATAATGACTGTTACTTTGATAGTTCACAATGCTAAGAAAAAAGATGAATATTACGACGACATAGATGATGATCCGATAGAAACAGATGATGATGAGGATTATATTGATGATGAATCCCTGTCAGAAGATGAACAGGAGCAATATGAAAATTCAAATATTTCAGATGAAAAAGGAGCTCCTAATATTTCGGAAGAATTAGGTGGAATAATAGAGGTTGCTGAGGATGATTACAGTGACAGTGCATTTACGGATGCAGATATAATGAGCATGGGAGACAGCGCTTTCTCACAAGCTGATTATGATGATAAGGTTGCAGCGGATGATTATAGCGACAGTGCTTTTGCTGTTGATGCCTTTGCCGATGATGAGGACAGTGATGATACTTCAGAAGCAGTTGACGATGTTCCCTTACAGAATAATATTGAGCCACAAAATGTCGGTACAGAAGATGTAGAAAAAAATGCTGTTGACGAAGCAGAAGAAGGTGACGAATCAGAAGAAAATGATGAATCAGAAGAAAATGATGAGTCAGAGAAAGGTGATGTAGTAGAAGATACAATACCTCTTGATGAGATTAATCAGGCTGTCAGGGAAGCAGAGATGCAGGAAGCTTTGGAAAAAGCAAAAGGCGTTGCCAATGTTGCCGAAAAACCAATAGATACAGAGGAGATTGTCAGCAACAATACCATTTCTGTTGCAAAGAATACTAAGCTTTTTAAGAAGAAGAAAGAAGATAATAAAAAAGCTGCAGAAAGTGAAAACACTTTTGCTGATGAGATAAAGAATGAAAGCAAGGAAGAAAAAACTGATGTTAATCAGGTGGAAAACAAAGAAATAGATGTTGAAAATATGGATTTATCGGATTCGGCATTTGGTGTTACAGATGATACATTTTCAAGTGATGCGATAGACGCTTCGGTAAAGGAAGCTGCTAAAATAGGAGCGGCAGCAACAAAATCAAGTGTTTCTTCAACTGCATGGTTTGGCATGACTGATGAAATTGCTAAATATGACAAGAAAAAAACAAAGAAAAAGACAATAGTTGGTGCGAACGAGGAGTTCTATTGGTTTAACAGAATGGATGTGGATGACAGACCTTCATACAAAACTCCTGAAATGTACTATCATTATTTCAATATTGCAAGTGACTGTATAGAAGATTTGCTTATTGAAATGTATGATTGCGCACTTGTCAGAACAGAAGAAATAAGATATATAGCATATGGTATTCAGCCAAAGGCAATTTCGTTATCTGACATAATGAAATCGGAAGATGGCGGATATGACAACACAGAAAAGCAAAAAGAGCCTACAACAGAGGATATTGTTGTTATATACGAAAAATGGTGTGGATATGTAGATAAATTATTTGACGTAATAGAAATTCACGCAGATGAGTATACTATTGGTGAAATAAGAAAACAGCTTTGTGAATTTGGTAAAAATGATATAGATGTTATTCTCGAGGGCAAATAAATACAATATATTTTAAGTCTTTACAATATTTGTGTGAAAGAAGGTAATAATATGTTTAAAATTCCTACAATGGAAGATGCAGACATATTAAGACAATATTTGCAATATAATACAAATTATGGATGCGAATATAGTTTAGCCAATAATATACTTTGGGCTGAGTATTACAATACAGGCTTTGATATTATTGAAGAAAATTTAATATTTGGGGCGTTATCGGAAGTCGGGGATTTGCCGGCTTCCGTTTCTTTTCCGGTTGGTGGCAATGATTTGAGAAAAACTCTTGATACAGTGTTTGAAATGTATAGGAAAGCAGGAAAACAGCCTGTTATTTCATCCGTAAGCAAAGTTAATTTTAATAAGATACAGGAATGGTATCCGGACAAATTTGAAATAACTTATGAAAGAGATAATGCGGATTATATTTATTCTTCGGAGCGTCTGGCTTTTCTTGCGGGTAAAAAAATGCATGCAAAAAGAAATCATATTAATAGATTTACAGAAATGTTTCCTGATTATTGTTATGAAAAGATTAACGATGAAAATTACATGGAATGCGTCCGTTATGCTCATAAATGGGCAATAAAAAATGCTTTAATGGACGAAGGAAAGCTGTACGAAGAAACGATAATAAAAAAAGCTTTGATGAATCGTAAAAAGCTGGGACTTCAGGGTGCGTTAATTCGTTTGGGAGGAGAAGTAGTTGCTTTTACGTTGGGAGAATATCTGACAGATAAGGTCTTTGTTGTCCATTTCGAAAAGGCAGAAGCTGACATTCAGGGTGCATATGCAATAATAAACAGAGACTTTGTAAAAAATGAATTGACTGATTATGAATATATAAACAGGGAAGAAGATCTTGGCATAGAAGGGCTAAGAAAAGCTAAGCTTTCTTACCACCCGGATATAATATTGGAAAAGGGTACCGTAAGAAGTAAAATGCTACTGGAATAAATCATGTAATTAATTGTTCTAAAATATCAAAATAATAAAAGCTATCTTTTTATATCAGGCATAACCTGAAAATAAAAAGATAGCTTTTATTTGTTTTATTATTTTTCGGATGAATCTGTATAATTGTTGACTGTTTCAGTGTTGTCAGTATCGACATCCTTCTTATCTTCTAATTTATCCATCATAATCGGAATTGCACCACAAGCACAAAGGAAAACTATACCGAGTATAATGTCTAAAACTCCGGTGCCGCTAAACGAATATTCTGCTCCGACTTTTATGAAAATGGATACAGGTGCTGTAATTACAAGACCAAATATAGCACTGTAGGTTGCAGTGCAAAAGTGATTGAATAACCATTGTATCAGCTTGGAAAGAACAAAAACACCCACAAGGCATCCGATTCCGAATGGGAAAAGTATTAAAAATCTGTCAAACAATACTTCTAAATCAAAATTCTTTAATGCGCTTACAAAATCTTTAACAGAAGTAAGTATTCCAAAATAATAACCAAGAATCATAAGCACCAGCGAACCGCTTACACCGGGAATAATCATTGTTGCCGCAGCAATTATACCGATGAAAAATACAATAATAATTGTTTTTAAGTCAGCGTTAAGCAAAACACCGCTTTCTGAATCGGCATTGCAAAATACAAGGAAAATTGCAAGAGCAGCAAAGGCAACAAATAGAAATATATTTAAAATGACAGATTTGTGTGCATCATCTGAAAGTCCTTTTTTAAAGCTTTTAAATAATGTAGGAATTCCACCCAATATAAGACCGGTAAATGCCATTGATGTAATGAAAGGCTGGTTTTGTAAAAGCCATCCTATAATAAATGTAAATCCGACAACACCGAAGCCCATTCCAAGTCCGATAGGTAACAGCACTTTTATACTGTTCTTAAAATCCTTGAATATGTTAGATAACGCATTAAGCAGCTTGTCATAAATGCCGAATGAAACAGCCATTGTTCCCCCGCTTACACCGGGAATAACGTTGGCAACGCCGACAAAAGTTCCTTTGATAAAATCCAATAAAAAATTCATGTAAATATCCTTCCATAATAAAATAAGAAAATAATGTATATTATAAAATACTATTTGATATAGTATTAAATACCAAATATGTTTTCCATAATATTATATGCAAAGTATGTCTTCCATAATAATATCTTCAAAATTATGAATGTCACAGCATTATCTCACTATTATAACATAAGAATATAATATGTAAAATGCCCATTATATATATTATGTAAATTTTAATTGAAATATGTAATGTTACAATATGTATACAATGTTGTTTTAAAAAATATTTTCATAACATTCGGTAAAGTATTGCATAATGTCATACAACATGCTATGATACATAGTATTAAAAACTACGTATGAAATGCGAACCGGATTCGTTAAAGATATCATGATTTTTTGAAAGGAGTATGAGCCGGGTATGAGATTTAAGATAGTAGGAGACAGCTGTTGTGATTTTACACCTGAAGAAATACAAAAAGAGTATGTTTGCAGTGTTCCGTTGACACTTATTGTAGGGGAAAGAGAATTTATAGATGATGATAGCTTTAAGAGAGAAGATTTTTTTGCAGCCTTAGAGGAAACTGATGGAGTGCCAAGATCTGCATGTCCATCCCCGGAAACATATATGGAAAGTTATAAAGATGCTGATGAGATATATGTTATTACTATTTCGTCAAAGCTTAGCGGTTCGTATAACAGTGCAATGGTTGCAAAGCAGATGTTTCTCGAAGAAAATGAGAATGTAAAAATTCATGTATTTGATTCAAAATCAGCAGCTGCAGCACAGCACTTAATATATGAAAAGATTGAAACATGCGCTCTTGCAGGATTGTCTTTTGAGGATACAGTTGCTACTGTTACCCGTTATATCAATTCTCAGACAACAATGTTTGTTCTTGAAGACCTTGAAGTTTTTATAAAAAATGGTAGAGTTCCTAAAGTTAAGGGTGCGGTTGCAAACGTACTTAACATCAAGCCTGTGCTTAAAGGCAATGAAGGCGAAATAGAGCAGATTGACCAGGCAAGGGGAATGAATAAAGCTCTTAACAAACTGTTGTGGCACATTGAGAAAAGTAATCCTGATGTTACAAGAAAGGTTGAAATTACATGCTGTGAAAGTCGTGAGCGTTGCCTTAATGTAAGGAAAATTTTAATGGAACAGTTTGGGTTTACGGATGTTGTAGTACTTGAGGCAAGGGGATTAAGTGCTATGTACGAAAATAAGGGTGGCGTAATTATCAGCTACTAATAATTTGATAATAAGATAATAAGATACTTTGATATTTATAAATAAGAAGGACTATGGTAAGTTTTGGATATGCTTTGCCATAGTCCTTTTTATATACAAAATTAAATTAATATGTTATAATTTGATATTATCAAAATTGGAGCGTAAAAATGTTTACTAAATTTAATACAAAAATAAAAACAATAATTGCTTTAAGTATTATGGCTGTTTTGTTGTGCAGCTGTGGAAAAAATGAAGAAGTCGAGACTACGCAGGAAATTATGACGGAAACTACGCAGACAGTTATTGCCACTGCGACAGATGCACCCCCTGAAACCGATGAGGAAGGATTTGTTGTAACCAAAGATTATGTTACAACAATAAGTGATGGCGTTAATGTCAGGATTGACCCGGATGATGGCTCACCTATATACAGAATTCTGGCTGAAAATGTAGAATTGCCAAGAACGGGATATAACGATAAATGGACAAGAGTAGTTGTTGATAATACAGATTTCTATGTAGAAACTTCCATGGTAACTGAATCTTCAGGGAAAAAAGACGATGAAGAAACTACAGATGAGGATGAAGCAACGACAGAGGAAGAAGAAATCGAAAAAATAGTTGTTATAGACCCGGGTAAACAGGGACGGGCAAATCAGGGTACTGAACCGGTTGGCCCGGACAGTGAAGAATTAAAAGAATGTGTATCAGAAGGTGTGAACGGCACGGTTTATGACACGAAAGAATCGGAAATTAATCTTACATATGCAAAGCTTCTCGAAAGTGAATTAAAAAATAAAGGATATACCGTAATTCTTACTAGGGATAGTGATGATGTAAATATTACCAATAAGGAAAGAGCTGAATTGGCAAACGAATCCGAAGCAACACTATTTATAAGAATAAATATGAATTATAGCAATAACAGTGAGCTTTGCGGTGTAATGGCAATTACCATGACAGCTGATAGTGTATATAACAGTGATTTATATGAAGAAAGCAATAAAGCTGCAAGACGAATTTTACAGGGTATAACAGAAAATACAGAAACAGATATTCAGGGAATATTTGAAAGCGATGGTTTTACAGCTATAAATTGGAGTGAAATACCTGTAGTTGATGTAAGACTTGGATATCTAAGTAATGCTGATAATGAAACAAAGCTTGTTTCGGAAGAATATCAGGAAAAAATTGTTAAAGGACTTGCTCAGGGAATAGAAAACTATTATTCATATAGATAAAACGGGAGGGGAAAAAGTGAATAATTACATAATCATGTCAGATTCCACAGCAGATTTACCTATCGAGGTGGTTGAAGAATTAGGTGTTAAAATTGTACCTTTTTCATATTCTATCAATGAAGAAGTGTATCATTATTATCTCGATGAAAGAGATGCAGAAACAGCGGATTTTTATGAAAGATTAAAAAAAGGCGCTATGCCTGTAACGTCGCAGATTAATCCTAATGTATATAAGGAAGCTTTTGAAGAATATGTAAAAGAAGGAAAAGAAATCTTATATCTTTGCTTTTCTTCAGGCTTAAGCGGCTCATATCAGACATCATTGCTTGCGGTTGATATGCTTCAGGAACAATATCCGGATGCAAAAGTACGAATTGTTGATTCGCTCTGTGCATCAGTTGGAGAAGGAGTATTTCTTTATCTTGCTGCAAAGAAGCAACAAGAGGGTGCAACAATTGATGAACTGGAAAAATGGTTAAATGATAATAAGCATAATGTGAGACACTGGTTCATGGTAGAGGATTTATTCCATTTAAAGAGAGGTGGACGTGTTTCCACTGTAGAGGCAATGGTAGGAAGTGCTTTAAAGATTAAGCCGATATTAAGTGTTGATGATGCAGGAAAGCTCGTTGTAAAGTCAAAAGCGAGAGGAACAAATAAAGCATTGGAATATCTTATTTCCAAGGTTGTGGAGGAAGGTAAGGATTTATCTTCGCTGATTGCTGTTATAGGACATGCTGATTCTCTTGAAAAAGCTGAAAAAATAAAGAGTATGGTTATAGAAGCCGGCATGAAAGAGGAAAATATTATGATAGCACCAATAGGACCTATTATTGGAACTCATGTCGGTGCAGGTATGGCTGCAATAGCATTTTTGGCTTAATTATTTAAGAAAATGTATCACAATTCACACTTTCTTGTCATATTATTGTGAAAAAATGTTAAATTTTAAACAATAAGTTGACATGTAAATTGTAAAATGTTAGAATGACTTTTGTAATAAATTTGTAACAAATGTTACAGAATTATACGAAAGGGTTTTAACAATGAACAAGCGTACAAAATTTTATTTGAGAAATATTCAATTATTTTCAAAGAAATACATATTCAATAGTAAATATATTATAAGAAACATGCTTATTGCTACAATAATTATGACACTTGTAGCAACAGGGACAGGATTAGGTACTGTAGTAACACATATGCCTAAGAAAGAAAAGGCAGAGAAGACTGAGGCAGTTGTTACAGAAAATGTTACAGAAGAATTTGCTATCAATCTTGAAGCAGTTCCTATGCTTGATGATAATTTGATTTCAAATATGCGTGCAAGTCTTGAAGCAGATATACTTGCTGATATCGAACCAAACGATACAGAGATGGTTTCAAGTGCAAATAACGGATTTGATTCGAAGTTTGTTGCTATTGAAGATAATGTAAATATTAGAACAGAAGCAACTACTGATTCAGAAGTTGTCGGAAAAATTAACGACGGCGTTGTTGGTGACGTTGTTTCAGTCGATGGTGACTGGGTAGAGATAAGCTCAGGCGCTGTTAGCGGATATGTTAAGTCAGAATTTATTATTACAGGTGACGAAGCATATGAGTATGCAGAGGATTATAAGACAGTACTTGCAACAGTAAATGATGACAGTGTAAATGTAAGAAGCAAGGCTTCAAAAGAAGCTGATGTTATAGAAACAGCATATGAAGGCACAAAATATGTTGTTGTAGAAGAAACAGATGTCGATAATGACTGGGTATGTGTAGAAGTTGTTGATGGTAAGGGATATATCAATTCGGATTTTGTTGAGGTTAGAGTTACATATCCTGAAGCATCAGCTTTAGAAGAAAAAGATTCATTAGATGATACAGATGATTCGACTGATGAGGAAGAAGAGCCTGAGACACCGAATGAACCGGAAGAACCACAGGAGCCGGAAGAACCGGAGAAACCGGAAGATCCGGGAAAGCCATCAGTAATAACAAGAGACAGTATTTCACTTACAGAGGAAGAAATATTACTTATGAGCGTTGTTGTAACACTTGAAAGTGGTGGAGAGTGTTATGAAGGACAGTTGGCTGTTGCAAATGTAATTATCAATAGACTTGTTGCAGGTTCATGGGGAAGTTCAGTTTCAGACGTTATATATGCACCGGGACAGTTTTCTTGTGTAGGTACTGATAGATTTTATACATTGATGGCATCCGGAGCACAGGCTAGCTGTGTACAGGCTGTAAGAGAAGCTGCAGCAGGTACAAATAATATTGGAAGCTATATGTCTTTTAGACCAACAAGCTATATTGATGTCAGTACATTAGGTTCATATGCAATAATCGGTAATCACGTATTCTTCTAATTAAAAAGGGTACAGAAAATGAAAAAAGTTGTTGTTTTACTTTCAGCCTACAATGGCGAAAAGTATATTAGAGAACAAATTGATAGTATATTAAATCAAACATATGAGAATATCAGTCTTTTTGTCAGAGATGATGGTTCTTCTGACGGAACAGTGGATATCCTCAAAGAATATGAAGAACTAGGAAAGCTCAAGTATGTAGCCGGCAAGAATGCCGGTTTCATAAAGAGCTTTTTGTGGCTTGTAGCCAATTCCGAAGAGGCAGACTACTATGCTTATGCAGATCAGGATGATGAATGGTATCCTGAGAAAATTCAAATGGCAGTTGAGCTCTTGGAAAAGGAAAATCAGGACATTCCATTACTCTATTTTTCCAGCTATGATTTTTGCGATGAAAAGCTAAATTTTGTTTCCCACGAAAATCCGGAAAAGAAAATGAAAGTACCAAGCTTTAGAAATGCCTTAGTGGATTGTATGCCATTGGGCTTTAATTGTGTGTTTAATATGACAACAAGAAATGAACTTAAAATGAATTTACCAAGGTTTTCGTGTGGGCATGACTGGTGGACATATATGGTATGTCAGGGTATTGGAAAGGTAGTATATGATCCGCGCCCAACTGTAAAATATAGAAGAACCGGCAATAATGTAAGTGCAGGGGGAATGTCATTTTTCAAATTCCAAATATGGAGATTCAAGAAATTCTTTATAAATGATTACTTTACAAATGTAAGAAAAATGCTAAGAGAATATAGATATTATTATTACGAGAGATTAAGTAAAGAGGATCAAAAGCTTATTAATCTGTTTGCGAGAAAAAAATACGATTTTATAACATCCATGAAAAAAGTGTTTTATCCAAAAATGTTCAGACAGGGGATAGTGGATGAAATATTACTAAGATTTATATTTTTAATCGGAAGGCTCTAGGGGGATAATAATGAGATTTTCAGTAATTGTTTTGACATACAATCCTGCTGTCGACAAGGTTATTTCGACATTAAAATCTATTATTTCACAGGATTACGATGATTATGAGATAGTAATATCTGACGATGGTTCAGAGAATAATCATTTTAACGAAATAAAAAGATATCTGGATAAAAAAGGCTTTGACAGATATGTGTTAGTTCCTCATGAAAAAAATCAGGGAACAGTAAAAAATATTATTTCGGCATTGGAACATTGTAGCGGAGAGCTTATTAAGGCATTTGGACCGGGAGATTTGTTATATTGTAAAAATACTCTAAGAGAACTTGATGATTTTTTTGTAACTTCAGGTTGTGAGGGATGCTTTGGTATGCTCAAAGGATATTACAGAAACAAAAATAATGAAATTAGTTTCAGATATTTTGAGCATCCGTTTGATATAAATGCTTATAGATCAGAAGCAAAGCATGGTGAAAATGAGAAGCTTAATCAGAGAATGATAAAGAATCTTGTATTATACAGTGATAATGCTTCGGGAGCTGCTACGGTGTTTAAAAAATCTTACTATCTTCACTATTTGAAACAAATAGAAGATTATGTTGTGTACCAGGAAGATATTTTTCAGGTATTGGCGGCTTTGGAAGAACGTAATTTCAAGATATTTGATAAATATGTTGTTTACTATGAAATGGGAGACGGTGTTTCGACCGGCACCAGCCAGAAATTTCAGGAGCTGCTCAGAAAGGACGTGGACAGCTTTTATAATATGCTGGCTAAGAGATTTCCTGATAATAAAATTGTTCAAAAAAGAAAAAAGCTGATGGTGTTTTACAAGATAAAAAATTTGTATGTTAGAACAATTCTAAGATCGTTTGCAAACCCTGATGCTGTAAGATATCTTATTTCATCTATGGAACAAAAAAGAAAAAAGAGGCACAGACCTGAATATCAGGAAAAAGGTTTTTTGGGCTGATAATTAAATGGCGTTTCGAATTATGAAACGCTATTTTTTCTGTCGTCTTGTTAGCAAGAGGTCGGAGTATATTGTTACAAATGTAACATGCTTTAGTATGTGAATTTGAAAAACATAACTTTATCATATGTATAATACGTGAATATATGCATAAATAATGCATAATATACATTAAAAATGAATAAAATAATAAAAAATGCAAAAAATATAACTTTTTATTGCATATTTTTTTATACGGATGTATAATCGTGAATAGTTTTAATACAAATATAAATCACATCCTTTATATAGGGGGAAGTGTTAATTAGTAAGAGGTGATAAATATGGTTAAAGTAGGAATTATTGGTTCTACAGGATATGCGGGACAGGAATTAGTCAGAATATTACTTGCACATAAAGATGCGGAAATAGTATGGTACGGCTCAAGAAGTTATATTGACAAGAAGTATTCGGATGTCTACGGTAATATGTTTGAGATAGTGGATGCAAAATGTCTCGATGACAACATGGATGAACTTGCTTCAAAGGCAGACGTTATATTTACGGCAACTCCACAGGGACTTTGCGCATCACTCGTAAATGAAGATATACTTTCCAAGACTAAGATAGTAGACCTTAGTGCAGACTTCAGAATAAAGGATGTCGCTACATATGAAAAATGGTACGGAATAGAGCATAAAAGTCCTGAGTTTATAGAAGAAGCCGTATACGGACTTTGTGAAATAAACAGAGATAAGATTAAAAGTGCAAGACTTATCGCAAATCCGGGCTGCTATACAACATGTTCAATATTAAGTCTTTATCCGCTTGTAAAGGAAAGACTTATTGATGTAAACAGTATAATTGTGGATGCAAAGTCAGGAACATCAGGAGCAGGAAGAGGTGCAAAGGTTGCAAATCTTTACTGTGAAGTAAATGAAAGTATCAAAGCTTACGGAGTAACAACACACAGACATACTCCGGAGATAGAAGAACAGCTTGGATACGCATATGACGGCACTCCTCTTACTCTTAATTTTACGCCACATCTTGTTCCTATGAACAGAGGTATTCTTGTAACAGCGTATGCAAATCTTATTAATGATTTGAGCTATGAGGATGTCAAAGCTGTGTATGATAAATATTATAAGAGTGAAACATTTGTAAGAGTACTTGACAAGGGTGTATGTCCGGAAACAAGATGGGTTGAAGGAAGTAATTATGTAGATGTTAATTTTGTAATAGATCCTAGAACAAACAGAATTGTTGTTATGGGAGCGATGGATAACCTTGTAAAGGGTGCAGCAGGACAGGCGGTTCAAAATATGAATCTTATCATGGGACTGCCTGAGACGGAAGGTCTTATGATGCCACCATTATTCCCATAAAATCTGTATATATTGTATGGGCAAAACATTGTAGTTTAATCAATTATGGTATATTTGGTATTATAATCCGAAAAAATCAGGAGGTAACAGATATGGTAAAAATAGATGGTGGAGTAACTTCTCCAAAGGGTTTTAAGGCAGCAGGTCTCCGTGCCGGCATAAAGGCAGGAAAGACAAATAAAGATATGGCTATGATTTATTCTGACGTTCCGGCAGCGGCAGCAGGAACATTTACAAAAAATGTTGTTAAAGCAGCACCGGTTCTCTGGGATAAGAAGCTTGTTGAAAATGAAAAGCTTGCACAGGCAGTGGTAATAAACAGTGGTATAGCAAATGCATGTACAGGTGATGAGGGATATGAAAACTCCGCGAAAACAGCTGAAATTACGGGAAATGTACTTGGGATAAATCCTGCACAAGTGCTTGTTGCATCTACAGGCGTTATTGGTTTTACACTTCCCATGGATATAATTGAAAAAGGTGTAAATGAGCTTGCAAAGGTGTTAGGTGACAGTCGTGAGGATAGCATAGCAGCGGCAGAGGCTATTCTTACAACAGATACACACAAGAAAGAAATAGCTTATGAAGTTGAAATTAGCGGTACAAAGGTTACTCTTGGAGCCATGTGTAAGGGTTCAGGCATGATACACCCAAATATGGGAACCATGCTCGGTTTTATTACAACCGATGCAGATATTGAGCAGGAGCTTTTGGATAAGGCTTTAAAGAGCTGCATAGATGATACATTTAATATGGTTTCTGTAGATGGTGACACATCTACTAATGATACGGTTCTTATACTTGCAAACGGAATGGCCGGAAATAAGAAAATAACAAGCGAAGATGCGGATTATGAAACATTCAAAGAGGCATTGTTGGAGATAAATACATATCTTGCAAAGCAGATTGCGCAGGATGGAGAAGGTGCAACAAGACTTTTTCAGGTGGATGTTGTTAACGCAGCTTCAATTGCACAGGCTAAGGTACTTGCGAAATCAATTGTAACTTCAAATCTTACAAAGTGCGCAATTTACGGAAAGGACGCAAACTGGGGAAGAATCCTTTGTGCAATGGGTTATTCCGGTGCTGAGTTTGATCCGTATAAGGTAGATATAACTGTATCTAGCGAAAAGGGTTCAATAAAGCTTGTTGAGAATGGCAAAGCAACAGCCTTTGATGAGGAAACAGCAACAGAAATACTTTCACCTGAAGTGGTTATAGCTACCGCTGACATAAAGATGGGAGAAGCTAAAGCAACAGCATGGGGCTGTGATTTGACATATGATTATGTAAAGATAAATGCAGATTATCGCTCTTAGGCAAAGCTGTGATAGGGAGGAAATAAAAATGATTAATGATTCAATGGAAGTTACATTGGCAAAGGCGCAAACATTGATAGAGGCGCTTCCGTATATACAGAAGTTTAGTGGAAAGAAGATAGTTGTAAAGTATGGTGGAAGTGCCATGGTTGACGAAAATCTTAAATATAATGTTATCAAGGATGTTGCACTTCTTAAGCTTGTAGGAATGCAGCCTATTATTGTTCATGGCGGAGGTAAGGAAATAAGCTCATGGATGAAGAAATTTGGAAAGGAATCTGAGTTTATAAACGGATTGCGTGTTACTGATGAGGAAACTCTTGATATCGCAGAAATGGTTCTTTCAAAAGTAAATAAGAGCCTTGTTTCCCTTATGGATCAGATTGGTCTTAAAGCAGTAGGAATAAGCGGTAAGGACTCAGGACTTCTCAAGGTTCAAAAAAAATATAGTGATGGTAAGGATATTGGATATGTTGGCGAAGTTGTATCAGCTGACAGCTCAATACTTGATACATTGCTTGAAAATGATTTTATTCCTGTTATAGCACCTATCGGAATGGGTGTTGAGGATTATCACGGATATAATATCAATGCTGACGATGCAGCTTGTGCCATTGCAACAGCTGTAAATGCAGAAAAGCTTGTATTCCTCACGGATATTGAGGGTGTATTTATGGACCCTGAAGATAAGTCTACTCTTGTTTCCGAAATGACAATTGCGGAAGCACAGCAGTTTATAGATAACGGAGTTGTTGGTGGTGGTATGCTTCCAAAGCTTAATAATTGTATAGAAGCTATGAAAAATGGTGTTTCACGTGTCCATATGCTTGACGGACGTCTTGAACACAGCCTCCTTCTCGAATGCTTTACTCAAAAGGGTATTGGTACTGCTATTCTCAAGGAGCCATTATTTTAATTTATAATTAAAGTAAACTTAACATTGCTGACAAAGCAAATTTATTAATGTTAACAAAGAGAAATTTATTAATGTCAGTAATATGGTTACTATATGTTAGTAATGTTAACAGGGCACTTGTAATATGGTTTAAAATTAGGTAAAATGAAATTGATTGGCATTATGAAATATTTCGACGTATTAATTAAATCTTATTAAAAAGGAGTATTTCATTTGCGTTATAAGAAAAATTTCATAATTATATTTTTTGTTTTGTTGCAATGTATTTTTTTTGGATGCGGAAGTAAGACTGTATATTATCAAAATGATAATGTGCCCGAAGATGCAGACGATGGTCTGACTGTTTTGGATACGGAAAGTGATGAGAAAACAGTATATTATGATACATCCGAAGAAAAAAATGTAAATTATGCAGTATATGTCTGTGGAGCTGTAAAAAATCCCGGTGTTTATTATCTTGAAGAAGGTGCAATTAAACAGGATGCGCTTACGGCGGCAGGCGGATTTGCAGAAGGTGCGGCGGAAAGTTATGTTAACCTTGCAGGCAGGATTGCAGATGGAGAAAGAATTTATTTCCCTTATCTGGATGAACTTGGCAATGAGATAAGCTTTGATGAAGAAGATTCGGAAAGCGGAAATGATGATTCAATGGATGACGGAAAGGTTAATTTAAATACTGCTACAAAAGAACAGCTTATGACTTTACCGGGTATCGGAGAAAGCAAGGCTGAAGCCATAATAAAGTATAGGGAAGAATATGGAAAATTCACTTCAGTGGAAGATGTGAAAAAAGTGAATGGCATTAAAGATGGCGTTTATAATAAGATAAAAGATTATGCTGTTGTAAAATAATCAGACAGGAGGCATAGTGTGAGAAAAGTATTGGTTGTTGATGATGAAAAATCAATTGTAAAAGGAATAAAATTTAGTCTTGAGCAGGAAGATATGGAAGTTGATGTTGCTTATGATGGTGAAGAAGCTGTTGCCAAGGCAAAGCAAAATGACTATGACATTATGTTGCTTGATATAATGCTTCCGGGATATAGCGGATTAGAGGTATGTCAGATGATAAGAGAATTCTCTGATGTGCCAATAATTATGTTAACTGCCAAAGGCGAAGATATGGATAAGATTATGGGGCTTGAATATGGGGCTGATGATTATATTACAAAGCCTTTCAATATCCTTGAGGTTAAAGCCCGTATTAGGGCAATATTAAGAAGAAACAGTAAAAGCAGTGCTGTAAAAGAAGATACAAGAACTATCGAAATTAAAGGTCTTAGAATTGATTGCGATAGCAGAAGAGTATATATTGAAAATAAAGAAGTAAATCTTACTGCAAAAGAATTTGATCTCGTATATCTTCTTGTTTCAAATCCAAACAAGGTATATTCAAGAGAACAGCTTCTTAAGACTATCTGGGGTGCCTCATATCCCGGAGATGCAAGAACAGTTGATGTTCACGTAAGACGTCTTAGGGAAAAAATTGAGACAACCCCTGCAGAGCCAAAATACATTCACACAAAATGGGGTGTCGGCTATTACTTTGAAGACTAGTCTATATAATTTTTAAAAGTTCATTTTTAGTATCTATATCAGCGAAGGAGACGTGTATTGCATTTTCCATAATGTTATATATTTCTCCTTCTCGTAGCTTTAATGCGTCAAGTGAAAAAAGGATTTCATTATTTACAGTTGTGTCGCTGACGGAACGGTTGTCAGTATTTAAAGTGGCGCAAATTCCGTTATCAATAAAATCTCTTAAAGGATAATTCTTTTTTTCGCTAACAGCCTTTGTCTGGAAATTGGAGGTTGGGCAAAGCTCGATACCAATCATTTTTTCTTTGCATAAATCCATAAGTGCTTTATCATTTTTCATAGCTATGCCGTGTCCTATTCTTCTGGCACCTGCTTCAATTGCTATGCTTATATTTGTTTTGTTTCCGCATTCACCGGAGTGTATAGTCATAGGCATTGCAAGCTTGTTTGCTGCTTCAAATAAATAAGTAAAATTATCATTTGAAAACGCAGCTTCATCGCCTGCCAAATCGAGTGCACAAACGCCGTTTCCAAGCAATTCACGGGCTTCACGAAGCATTTCAAGATTTGTTTCAGGAGATAAATGACGCATTGCACATACTATGATGTTGGAAGCAACAGAATATTTTTCTTTTCCTTTTTTAGAGCCTGAAACAGCTGCTTCAAGAATACGCCGATAGCTTAAACCTTCGTTTTTACTAAAGGTCGGAGCAAAGCGTATTTCTATATATTTAACATTCTCTGAATATGCCTGTTTGATTACATCCAAGACAGCTTCTTCGATTGCTTCATAGCTTTGAAGACAGGCTATCGGAAGGTTAAAACGTGTCAGATATTCAGCAAGACTGTGGCAGTTTTTTGGAGCAACTATAAGTTCTTTTAGTTGTTCATCGCTTAAATTATCGATGTTCATGCTTTCAGGAGCAAATTTTCTTATAAATTTAGTGCTGAGTGAACCATCAAGATGGCAATGTAATTCGATTTTTGTCTGTTTACTTACCAATGTATTTGTCATAGAAGTCCTCCTTTTTGGTGGATTAAATGCTTAAAATTAAACAATAATAATGTCATGTTTTATAACAAAATATCTATTAGAATTTTAACAATTATAAATGTAATTAACAAGTGGCTTGAAGCTGAAAAATAGGTGTGATATTATGATTTGGGCAAGTTATTTATTTCGATTGGCGAGGTATATGTTTTGGAAGGTAAAAAAAATAAAAAAAATCGCATAAGCTTACAGCTTTTTCTGACGATAAGCATATTGTTTATATGCATTATAATATTGTCTGTTTATTCATATGCTTCCATGTCTGTACATTCCGAAATAAGGGAAAAAGAAATTAACAAGTCGCTTAGACAGCAGAATGTCATTCTGGCTGAGAAGTATGTGAAAAATGGTTACAAAATATATGGTGATAATGATTTGAGCGGAAACGTTGATACAATAGCATCTTTTTACAATGGAAGGGCATTTTTTGTTAACGATGAGTATAAGATTTTAAGAGATTCTTACGGAAGCAGGCAGGATTCATTTATTGTAAGTCAAAAAATCATGGAAGTTATGAATGGAGATAAGGCTGAAATAATTGAAAAATCTGTTCTAAAAAGCGAATATGTTATGCCGGTTATGGATAACGATGACATAGTTGGAGTATTGGTTGTTGTTTCCGGAGGAGATACTCTTAATAAGACAAAAACATATATATATATAATTATTACTTTTGTTGTGCTTTGTATTCTTTCTGTTATTGCAGCCATAATGCTTGCAGCAGTAAGTGTTAAAGACCTCAAAAATATAAATGTCCAAATTGAAGATGCAAGAGACGGTAAAATGGATAAGCTGCTTGATGTAAAGGGTTTTTCAGAGTATGAAATGCTTACGGAAAATTACAATCTTACGGTTAACAGACTTATGGTTATCGATTCAAGCAGACAGGAGTTTGTGTCAAATGTTTCACATGAGCTTAAGACTCCTATAACATCAATGAAGGTTTTGGCTGATTCTCTTGTACAAAATGAAGATGCAACTCTTGAGATGTACAAGGAATTTATGTCTGATATAGTAGAAGAGGTTGACAGAGAAAATACTATAATAAATGACCTCCTTGCACTTGTAAGAATGGAAAATAATTCTGAAAAGTTAAATGCAGAAGAAAAAAATATAAATGAATTGATTCAGCTTATCGTAAAGAGGGTTAATCCTATTGCACTTTCGAGAGGAATTGAAATAACATATGAGAGCTATAAAGATGTTATTGCTGAGGTTGACGAGACAAAACTTACATCAGCATTGTCTAATATAATAGAAAATGCGATAAAATATAACGTGGACAACGGATGGATAAAAGTCACGTTGAATGCTGATAATAAGTATTTCCATGTCAAGGTAGCGGATTCCGGAGTTGGTATTCCTGAAGATTGTAAACACAGGGTTTTTGACAGATTTTTCAGGGTTGACAAGGCGAGAAGCCGTGATACAGGTGGTACGGGACTTGGTCTTGCAATAACTAAAAATATAGTGTTGATGCATGGAGGTGTAATCAAGCTTTACAGCGAATCGGGTCAGGGAACAACATTTACGATTAAAATTCCTTTAAGACAGGATAATAATCAGGAAGAGGATAAGAGCAAGTCAAAAAGTAGAAATAAAAGGGTATAAAAATGCAAAGTAATAAAGCTATTTTTAAGAAATATAAAAATTTATATTTAATATTATCGATGATACTTGTTGGGTGTTTTTTTTCAGGCTGTGACAAAAAAGACAATACATTTATTGAGGATGTGTCCGAAGGTATAGAGGCAGCAGTTGATAATCAGAAAAGCAGTAATATTGTCAGCATTTATTATGTGCGTGACGGTAAAATTGTTGCTGAGGAGGAAAAATACCAGATTAAACAGCCTGATTCAATTACTGCTTCGGCAGAGGAGCCTATGAATCTTGCTTCTAAACATTTTGATGAAGAAAAGCTTGAGTATATGTCGTATATGATAGACGAAAAAAATAATATAGATGTTGAGTTTGTTAAAAATGGCGAGATGGATAAGGACGAGTATTTTCTTGTTGAGGCAGCATTTTTGAAGACGCTTTTCCAAATAAAAGAAATTTGTGATGTGACTATTTCCATCGAAGATGCCAATGAGAAGCTTGTCAGTCAGACTGTTTATACGAGAGATTCATTTTATTTTTATGATGATGATAAAATACCATATGCGGAGGAAAATGATTGAAAAGACCGGTATTCTGGGCAGTTGTCTGGTTTGCACTTGGAGAGGTGTTAATGATTGCTGTAGAAGGCGGGATGAAATTGGCTTTTGCGTTTATAGTTTTAGCTGTGACGTTGGGCTTAGTGTTTGGTAAATATGTCAAAAAAAGTTATTGTATGATACTTTTTTTGATGTTTGCCCTGGGTGTTTTAAGGGTGGCTTGTGAACCTAAAGATTTGTTGGGGAGCAAGAAGGAATTTGAATACCAGGATTTTGTATGTGGAAAAGGAACTGTTACGAAGATAAAAAACAGTAATGCAGTTGTTTCAATAGAATATACAATACTTGAAAATAGTGCTTCGTGTCTAAAGGGATATTCAACCCAAAAGTATAATATTTTAGTTTATGATATGGAGCAATATAAAATTGGACAAAGAGTAGAGATAAAGGGGACGTTAAATATGTTTGAGCCTCCGGACAACCCCGGATGCTTTGACATGTCCGGATATTACAAATCAAAGAAAATATTATATTATATGTTTAGTCCTGACATTCGACTTATCGATGAAAGGTACAACGTCTTTGCCGAGCTTCTTCGGAATATTCAAAATAACTCTGTCAGACAATTAAATAAATTGTGCGGCGAAAATGAAGCTGCGCTATATTCTGCAATTTTAATGGGAGATAAATCAGGTATACAGGCAGAATGTAAAAAGACTTTTCAGATGGCGGGCATATCTCATATTCTCGCAATTTCAGCACTGCATATTTCTCTTGTTGGCGGATTGATTTTCAAGCTTCTTCGCAAAACAGGAGTTAATTATTTTGTTTCGGGATTTGCAGCCTGTATGATTGCAGTAATTTATGGATATATGACAGGCTTTTCCGTATCGACAATAAGGGCCGTCATAATGATGATTATTTATATTATTTCTCAAATATTCGGAAGACCGTATGACCTTCCGACAAGCGGCACGCTCGCACTAATAATTATTCTTATAGTAAATCCGTTTTATATGTTAGACGGGGGAATGGTACTTAGCTTTGCTGCAATTCTCGGAGTCTGGATGGGCAATTATCTGTCTAAGAAAATAGACAAAATGAAAATTTTTTATAAATCAGAGGAAAAAAAGATTAATATAACAGGAGGTGGTATTTTTAATAAACCGCAAAGTCGGGATTTAAATAAAACAGAAAGCCGGGATTTAAATAAAACAGAAAGCCGGGATTTAAATAAAACAGAAAGCCGGAAATTAAATAAAAAAGGAAGAGGTATTTTATATAGACCTGAATGTCGTTTGTTTAAAAATGTATCATTATTTAAAAAATTGATTTCTTCATTTATCATGTCTACATCTATACAGGCTGTTACATTTCCTATACTTCTTTATCAATATTATGAATTTCAAATGTATTCAATATTAGTAAATGTTGTTGTAGTACCGTTAATGACTTTTGTCGTTGTTTTCGGATTTGCAGGATTAATTTCTTCATATGCTTCAATTTCTTTAGGCAGAATTATTATTTTTCCCGGCGTTGTCATACTGAAATTATACCTTCTCATATGTGACTCTTTATTAAAACTGCCGTTTAGTGTAGTTAATACGGGAAGACCGC
Source organism: uncultured Lachnospiraceae bacterium (assembly GCA_945787485.1). Classification (GTDB taxonomy): domain Bacteria; phylum Bacillota; class Clostridia; order Lachnospirales; family Lachnospiraceae; genus Coprococcus_C. The sequence goes on along the minus strand of CALZHV010000004.1, from coordinate 2,411 downwards.
ATATTATAAGTATTGTTATATATTATGTTGTTATTCTTGTGATGCTTTTTTTAACTACACAAAAGGCAAAAGAAATCTGTTCTGTTATCTTATATAAATTTTTGAAGCTTTCTGTTACAAGAGCTAAAATCCATACTATAAAAATATGTATATTTGCATTTGTAGTATTGTCGTTTGTTACATATAATGTATCGGTTTATTATCTTAAATTTGATTCCGTATTTATATCTATGTCGGTTGGACAAGGAGATGCATTTGTTTTAAGGAGCAGGGGGAAGACAGTAATGGTAGTTGATGGTGGTTCAACATCTGAAAATAACGTAGGCGAATATGTTATTATGCCTGTTCTTAAATACAATGCGATGGCCAATATTGATTATTGGTTTGTAAGTCATACGGATGAGGATCATATAAACGGACTATTGTATATTTTGTCATTGGGCAAACTGTCTGGAATAAATATAAAAAATATAGTTATTTCACCACGTACAGCAGAGGATGAAATGTATTATCAGTTGCTTGAATATGCGAGGATGGCAGATATAAATATATTATATATGGATGCAGGGGATATGATAAGTGATGGTACATTTAATATAACCTGTTGCCATCCCGACAGAAAATATGATTCCAATGACAAAAATCAACTTTCCATGATTTTAAGCTATGTTGAAGATGATGGGAAAATATTATTTACCGGAGATGCTGATGAAACAGCTTTAGATTACATGGTTGACACGCACCCATCATTACTTGAGCAGCATTATGATTATTTAAAAGTGCCTCATCATGGCTCAAAGAATTCCATAAGTAAAAGTTTATATGAAAAAATTGAATTTGATAAAGCCATTGTTTCTGTCGGAGAAAAGAATATTTATGGTCATCCTCACAGGGAGACATTGGAGTTTCTGGAGAAAACCGGGATAAAGCTGTATCGTACGGATGAATGCGGTGCTGTTGAAGTATTGTTTAAGAATAAAGATGAGGTGATTACAGAGCTTGGAAATTGAAACCAAAGATAATCCAATAAGTATAGAGCAGGTTGAGTGAATTATTTAAACATATTTCGGAGAGTGAAATTATTTGTTGTGATACTATAACGGAGAATGGATTATTTGCAGTGAAAATTATTTGTATGAAATTTGCTAACGGATGAAATATATTTAGATTTGTTGTATAATACAATAAACATGACATATAGCTGTCGTGTTATATGCGTTATGATAAATCAGGAAGTACATTACAGGGGACCGGTGGCGGCATTAGCATAATGGATGGATATAAGATGGATAGAACAATTTTGTCATCGAAGGATATGAAGATGATTATGGCAGGTCTTCGAAGTCTTGATAGCATAAGTGGAAGTCATTATTATCGACAGCTTATGGAAAAACTTAAGGCGGGTTCATCCGATTTCGTAAGTGGAAATGAGTCTATGCTTATAGACCTGTCATCATGGGATAAAGATTCATTGTCACCCAAGATTGAATTGATTCAGGATGCCATAGAGCTTACAAAGACAGTAACGTTTGAGTATTATGCTCCGGGGGGAAATACTCAGAGAGAAATTGAACCGTATTTTCTGATTTTCAAGTGGTCAAGCTGGTATGTGTACGGATATTGCTTGCTAAGAAACGATTTCAGATTGTTCAAGCTTAATCGTATGGTGAATATTACACATGTGAAAGCTTTTGAAAGGAAAAGAGATGTGCCTATGCCGGATTTATCAAGCGAGAAGGTTTTTCCGCCAAAAGCTAAAGTAAAAGCAGTGTTTGAACCTTCGATGAAATGGCATCTGATTGAAGAATACGGGATAGGGTCATATAAAGAGCTTCCGGACGGGAAACTATTATTTGAACACAACTATGGGGATGATGATGGATTGCTGTCATGGATGCTTTCATTAAAAGATAAGGTTACTGTTATTGAACCGGAGTCAATAAGGAGAGAACTGTTATGTATTGCGACAGAGCTTACAGAAAAATATAAGGAGGTTTAACTGATGAAGAAATGGTATGATGAAGAGTACAAATTCTCTTTGGAGGTAACAGGTTTTCTGCGAGGCGATCACACAGAGCACCTTTGTAGAAATGGTGAAGAAATAGGTGATAAATACACCTGTACATACGGTTGCCCCGTGAATGAACAGGGTTACGGAATCTGTCCTAAAATGATGCAGATTCTTTATGGTGATATGCAGGCTGTTAGAAGCGGTGGAGATTTGACACTTGTTGGAGGAACTGAAGCAAATGTGAAGGACTATGTTTGTCCGGACGGATGTGTATGTTTTAGAATGACCGTTCAAAAGACGGGTGCAGAAAATTTTTACAAAGGAAAATTTTATCAGGAATAAAGGAAATAGCATTAGCAAAAAAGGAAAGGATAAATTAATGGCATTTGATTTTAAGAAG
>CALZHV010000003.1 GCA_945787485.1 uncultured Lachnospiraceae bacterium | reverse complement strand
GAGACGGAGAGGATCGAACTCTTGACCTCTTGAATGCCATTCAAGCGCTCTCCCACACCGACGGGTAAACGACCCTGATATAAACTGATAAACGATATCTTTCTGAAAGAAAAAAATTTTTTATTTTTTACAATATCAACAATATTATTTCAAAAAGCACAACAGTAATTATCTCATTAATATATGGATTTAGAGAATATCGGAAATGGTGAGAATGTATAATGATTCCAAAATTGAAACCCTTCGTAGATATCCGTAGCAACACCTTCAATAAATATTTACTTCTTTCGATGTAAAACTACCCGGAGAAAATAAGGAAAGTCGTGCAAGTTAAGATTGAGAGCCTGTATTAAAAAAATCCAAAGATCATAGGCGTATTTGACAGCGAACAGGCGGTGAAACATACCGCCGAGTAATGTGCGGCTCTTATAATTGTATTAGCTCTAAGAAATTAGCTCACAGATACAAAGCTCTAATCCATCATCTTTTATGGTAACATGTGATATTTTAAAAAAGTAGTGTCAGCAAGATGTTTATGTCATTTTAACATAGTTGCAGTTTTGAAAAAATTATTTCTATGGTATAATATAAATAAAAATAGTGGCTTTGGAGTAATGCATATGCGAAAAAGGGTTAGAGAAGACAATATATATCCAAGAAGCATTTTGCAAAATATAGAAAGTTTCTTATGGGATATGCGTTATGGTGGAAAATTGTTAGACGATGAAAAGGTATCCCCTTATTATACAAATGGGTGCTACCATACTCAAAGCATAGAATATGAAGAGTTGAAGAAGGTATTTGCGGACATTAAACTTTCACCCTCTGATGTGATAATGGATGTTGGGTGCGGAAGAGGGCGAATTTTCAATTATTTGTTGAAAAATAATTTTAAAGGAACTATGTATGGCGTAGAAATTGACCGAGAAATAGCACTATTCACTAAAAACAGATTAAAAAATACAAAAATATAAGAATAATTAATGATGATGCCATAAAAAGTACTTTGCCAGATGTTTCAATATATTTTTTGTTTTGTCCATTTGACGAACATTTAACAGAATTATTTATAAAGCAAATAGAACTTACACATAAAAAAGTGAAAGTAATATATTATTTTCCCAGATTTATTAAAAAGATTATAACCCGAAAAGGTTGGCATGGAGATGAAAAAGTATATTACAGTAAAATACGAAAGCGAAATATGTCTTGTTATTATTTAGAATATAATTCTATTATATTATGATAAATAATAATCAAATGGTGTGAATATAATGAATATTAGTGCAACTTAGTTAACAATTAACAGAACATGTAATCTAAAATGCAGATGGTGTTATGCTAAAGAAGTCAGCAAAAATATAGAAATGAATTTAGAATTAGCCAAAAAGCTTATTGATATTTCTATTGAAGCAGGTGTAAAAGTTTTTAGATTGATAGGCGGAGAGCCTACGATTCATTCTCAATTTTTAGATATTGTAAAGTATTTGATTTCATATAATGTAAAAATTGTTGTGGTAACAAATGGAATAAAATTGCAAAGCGATAACTTTTGCAGAATGATACAAAAATTAAATTATAATAACATCCATTTTGGGATTTCGCTAAAAGGAGCGTCAGATGAAGAGTATCTAAATGATTGTGGTTTAAAAGCATTTAATTTAGTTGTTCAAGGAATGTTGAATTGTGAAAAGTATGGATTTGATTATTACCTATCATATGTCTTGTCATTAGATAATTTGCAGAATATTGAACTCTTTGCAAAAAGGATTAAACCATATGTTAAAAAGCCAATTTTCTTTTCGTTTTGCAATGATATAATTCCATTGGACGGAAATGTAGAAAAAACTAAAACTGATATTTTGCTGAAAATGGACAGCCTTTTTGCTGAAAAATATGAAGAGATTTGCAAGATACTTGATAACAAGTTTTCACTACATCAAACATTTCCTCTGTGTTTATGTTCCAAGGATGTTTTCGAAAAACTGTATAAAGCTAACCGTGTTGCAACATCATGTCACGTGCACAAGCGAAATGGAATAATATTTGATGTAGATGGTTCTTTACTTTTTTGTAATCCTTTAGCAGGATTTAGTTTTGGAAAGTTTGGAAGTGATTATAATGATTTAAATAGTCTGCAACAATTTTGGGATTCTGAGTATGTTAATAATATGTATAAAAAGTTTACAAGCATGCCTGCCTACGAATGTGAGAAGTGTAAGATAAGTGCAAAATGTGGCGGCGGTTGCTGTATTCAATGGTTTTCCCAAAACTTTCAGTCGTATAAGCAGTATGCTCATGATTTGCAATATAAAACTATTACAGAGGAGGTATTTTTATGAGTTTGGAACAATTGTTAGAAAGAAGAAATACTACAGAATTATCTTTTGATACTGTCATAACAGGGATAAACAATATTGGAAGTAGAGTAAAAAAAGCAAGTCATCAATGGATATGTGACTGTGACTGCAACTGTGAATGTGATGATGGACCTTGCGGCGGACAATGCAACTGCGGTTTAGATGATTGTTATACTTAACTACTATGCTTGATAATGTGTTTTAATTACTTGTTTACAAATCAATAATATTATACATAGCCGAGAGTTTTCTTCACCGAAAATCTCTCGGCTTTTCTATTGGTCTTAAGCACAGAAAAAACCCCCGGTTCTACCGGGGGAAATAAAACGCTTTAGTAAAAATAAAAACGGCGAGCTACAAGCAAGCCGAAAAGAGTGTTGAGAAAAAGAAAACCTCCAAGTAAAATGTAAGTGGTTTGGCATCCGCATTACAAAAACAAGGAGGAATTCAGCAATGAAAACATTAGGAAATAACGAAATAAAAAAATTATCACACTCAACATATAGATGTCAGTACCATATAGTCTTTGCACCAAAGTACAGAAGAAAAGAAATATACGGTCAAATCAGAAAAGACATCGGAGAAATCATAAGAAAACTGTGTGAACAAAAGGGTGTAGAAATCATAGAAGCAGAGACGTGCAAAGACCATATACACCTTTTGGTAAGTATCCCACCGTATATAAGTGTAGCACAATTTATGGGATATCTCAAGGGGAAAAGCAGTTTGATGATTTTCGACCGACATGCGAATTTGAAGTACAAGTACGGAAGCAGACATTTTTGGTGCAGAGGATACTATGTAGATACAGTCGGTCGAAATATGAGGGTGATAGCAGAGTACGTCAAAAACCAACTTGAAGAAGACTTTGCAAATGACCAAATATCGCTCAAAGAATATATCGACCCGTTTACGGGCGCCAAGAATAAGTAAGCCAAAACAAACAACCGCACGGGAGCGGTTACTTGAAAAAACAATGCGATGCCAAACTGTCAGTGCCGCCTTTTAGGCGGCGAGCCAGTAGGCGCCCCTTATAGGGGCTGTGCAAACCATCAGTTTAAACTAGTGGCTTTACTTAGTCTTTAATCGTTCGTTGAAACAAACCTTTCCAATCATTTCCTTTATACAGACCATTTTGCCAAAACGCAGTTATGGTATAAGTAGGAACATTAGTTGAAAAGAACACCATCTGTTGGGCATCGTTATATCCTAAAGCTGCTTTTGAAACGCGCTCTTCGTTCCATCGTTCTTTGTATTCGCCATTAATTATAGTACGAGATTTCATTATTTCAAAACCTATGTTTTGCAAAGACTTAGTTACTATTTCTTTTTGAGAAGGAGATTTAAAAGATGTTTTGTCAAGTGCACTACGGTTTAAGTCCTCTACATATATGATATCAACAAATTCTAATCCCAAGTTATTTAATTCAGAAATAATATATTTTTTAGAAGAACTATTAAAGCAAAGATAAGATAAGACTATATGGGCTTTTTTTAACTTAGCTTTGTTTTCTTCATTTAATTCATTTGCGTGATGTTCATTCGTTGTTCTTTTTTCAATAGGAACACCCATTAATTCTTGAAAAATTGATATAACTTGCTTTCCAGAATATGCACCATCATCAAAAAAGTATAAACATTCTGATTCTTCCAATTTTGACAATGATGTTTCTAAACTGTCCTCAATAATAAGCCCATTTTTAGCACTTAAATCATTAAAGTAATACATTAAATGTTTAGAACTGTCAAAAAAATTACCAAGATTTACAATATGTTTTTTAGAATAAGATGAATTTGAAAGCTTATTTAATAGACACTCCATTTGCTCCACAAAAGTTTCTCTTTCGATATAGTATGCGTTTTTTAACAACTCAAGAAGCCCATCAAGGAGTGAACCCAATTCCTCATACTCCAATTCAAGCCACAAAAATTGTCGCAAGAACGATAAAATATTTTCTTTTGTTATCTTGCAAGAACCAACGCCAGTAAAACTCTGAAATTTTTTCAATATTGTATCAATTTTACCTTTGTTTAATAGCCTTGAAAAAAGATTATCATTAATTATATATAATGTATCTTTATAGTAGTTTCTTTCGAGCAAATCTTTTCTTTTTTTGTCCAATTCATCCCATTTGGTTTTTAAACAAATAATAGAATCTTTTGTCTTGAAAGTAATATTTCTCTTTGCAAGAATCTTTTCTAATGCTAAGTATACAATGTCTCTATCAGTACAATCTGAAACAAGATAAAATTGTTCTTGTCGTGATTTTTTACCTGCTTCCATTGTTTCATTTTTCATTAATGACGAAGACCATGTACAATATCCATCTCCACTTTCAAATGGCATAGAAGACAATGCATCATATTTTGCAGAAATAAACATAAAAACTGGAGCGTGGTCCGAGATAGAATAATCGTTTTGAAGAATGGAATTAATATTCCTGTACTCTTTTGTTAAATCATTTTTAAACTCTTGACACTGTTGTGAAGTTGGATTTTGTATTACATTTCTAAAAAATTGCAATATATCAAAATGTTTTCCATTTAGACTAGAAAACGAAAAAAGGGCTACTCTTTTATAAAGAGAACGCTCGCGTATTCGTTTTAATGTATCATCAATGATGGTAATTCTTTCTTCTGAAATATCCTCTGTTTTTATGGGTGTAAATTTCCAATATTCATTAAAAATTTCATCAGTTAAAAGCATCACATCACAAAAATTGACATTTTCTTTATGATTATACAAATTTCCTAATGCCTCTCTAAACATATTTTCGGCTGTCAAGACTTTGTGATGATGATAAACGCTTTCAAATAGGCTATTCCTTGCATTTGACAATTGCCAAAAAACCTTTTTAGCCGAACTTTTTATAGCCATTATTTGATAAGGTTCGGTTTCAAGTGAAATATCATTCCATATGGAGGAAGGAACGATTTCTTTTATATGTACAACATCCAATTTTTGTATTATTCTTGCAATATCAACAGCTATTGGCACTTTTGTACATGCGGAGTCCCTTGATAAATAATCCAATTTATCTGCATCTATTGAGCTGTTAATTATTGTAGAATACGGCAGAATAAATTTATCTACTGGTGAACCGATGATAAGACAAGCAATATACTCTGCCAGTTTATAATAATCCCTTTCACTTCTTAATCTGGTATTTGGGAGATGCGGTGATATATTTTTGAAAAGTCGAAGAGTCTCAGGGGAATAAACAATCATTACACTAATTATTTCGTGTAGAGCAACATTAGAGGATGTTTTTTCACAAAAATATGTCTTTAAAGTAGTGAGTTCTTTGTATCGTGGAAAATGCTGATTATATGTAAAAAACAATTCGCTTACATGGCTATAAAACATATGCCCAGTATCATGAAAAATAGCAGCTAGTCTAACAATTTCGACTGGATCAAAGGAATTATCTACTGGATTAATTTTGTTTTTGATAGAATGTGCCATTCTTGAAGCTACCTCAGTAACGCCGATAGTATGACTAAATCTCGAACTATCAGCGTTGCAGTAAACCATGCTTGCAAGACCTAATTGTCTAATTCTACGTAAACGTTGTAACAAAGGAGAATCTAAAACACAAATTTCCGCAGCACTGAAATTAACTGTTCCCCAAACAAAATCGAAAATATCCTTGTCCAAATAGCAAAAACCATTTTCTTCAATGGTTTTGTTGTAATCAGACAAGGATATATCAACAAATTTTTTTATCTCTTCAAATAACGGATTGCACTCTTTAGAATTTAGTATATCATAAATCTTCATAAATCCACATCCCAAAATTTTATTATATCAATATGCCTGCACCAATACAAAAGGCATTAGCAATAGAATTCAAATGCTCCTGAGATATTTCCAAATCATTGCTCTCAATAATATTATGGGCGTCATCTAAAGTGATTTTAATTATTCCGTTAACATATTCTGGATTTTCGAAGGAAATATACCATCCATTCTGCTCAGAAATAACGTCTCTAAAGCGAGAGAAAACGCCTTCAAAAGGATTTTTTATAAAAAGCATAGCAATTTCATTGGAAAAGTCACCAAAACAATCTATATTTTCAAGAAAATAGGTTTTCATAGCTTCGATACCGCTATAAAATTCAGAATTATCAAATGGTATCGAAGGAACATTTAATACTTTGAGTGTGGCAATAAACCTATCAATAAAATTTTCTTCCGATATATAAAACATGATAAAACCTTCCCTCGGTAGGATATTATTCTGTTACCTACTGCCTTTGGTGTTGCGAATAAAAATGCCGTACAAAAATTCTACCACACAATATTGCAGAAAGTCAATGTATTTTTAGAAATTGTTCGTATTATATATTATGATTTTTAAAATGATGTGTATACATATCCACGCAATTTGTAAATAATAGAAAAGTATTGAACAATCTCTTTCGGTCATCGGGAGAAAAGTTTTGATAATATCTTTCATTTCGGATAATCGGTCCTGCATGGATAGCGTGAATTTGGAAACCGTGTTCCTGTATTTTTCTGTTTAGGGTATCTACTTCTGTATGGATTGCATATTTCTGTTCGTGAAACACTAACGCAAATAAATAATAGGGTGAATGGTTGCTGTACGGTCCGAAATCACCGGATTCATCGACAAAAATACTTAATTCTTTCATAATATCACCGCAAAAAAATGGCGGGGAGTCTCCCCGCCGCTTTGGTGGACCTGGAACTCACGTTCAGCCCAAAGCACAGTATATACTGCACTCTTATTGTATGTTAATTGTAGCAAAAAAATTCAGTTTTGTCAACCGTAGTTATATGCACAAGCTTTGCCGGATATTTTCTGTTGGTTTTGGGTAAGAGTCCTCGAACAGCAAATGATCATTTTCACTTTATAGAAATAATCATTACTATTATACATGACTGTCCAACCCCAATTCAAACTGCTCAAAGTCTATGTTAAATTCAAATTCGAGGCGGTAGTTTTCATATACATACACACGGTGGATAATCATACTCGCAATCATCTTCTTTACTTCCATAGGGCTTTCGTCGAAGACCTCTGACCATTTGAGGATTCGTGTGTAATTTTCCTCTATCGCTTTTAATCGGTTTTGTCCATTGGCATATTCTTGATTTAATGCGGTGAGCCGTTCGGATGCAACGCTCATTTTTTCTTTTGCAGCGTTTACAAGTTCTGACAGGAGGGAGACATCAAATTTACTCTCACCCTGTACAGCCTTGACGACCTCTGATTTTAGAGATGTGTATTCATTAGTTGCTTTTGTAAATTCTGCTTTTGCAGCATTTAATTCATCCTCTAACGAGAACATGGATTTGCTGTATAAGCGGTCAATGATTGCCTGTTTCGGTACGGACTTCATTTTATCGAATATCATGTGAAGCACTCCAATGACCTTTTCATCAAGAATGTGCATTGTATATCCTGTCGGGCCGTCACATTCACATCTTTTACGTGTTTTGTTATAGCAGACATACCGTATTCTTTTGCATGTGACTACACTGCCGTCACTGTGTTTACGCTTGCTTCCGTTTGTCGTGAGCGTAAGCCGACCTTTGCAGTGACCGCAAAAAACATTCCCTGATAACAGCGATTGTCCCGACACATTCAGCGGAACGGTGCGTGTTTCTTTATTTATATTCTGCCTTTCGGTCATCTGATTCTGTACTTTTTCAAAGGTCGCATCATCAACGATTCTGAGTTCCTCGAACGGTTCGGAAACAGCCTTGCCGTTTCTCAGTATTCCGATATATATCCTATTATGCAAAATCCCGCCAACGGAAGATTCGTGCCAATTCTTCCCGTCGCGGGTTTTATTTCTTGCTTATTTAATATGTTTGAGATTTTCCATCTGCCATAGCCAAAGGTCGCAGCTAAATTAAAGATTTGTCGGACTACCTTTGCCTCCTCTTCGTGAACAGTAAGCTTCGATACTTCGTGTTTGCGTTTGTTTAACTGTCCGCTTTTTACGGCAATATATCCGTAAGGAACAGTTCCTCCGCGCCAACGACCTTCCATAACCATTTGTTCCATAGCGGTTCTTGTTCGGATTGATGTCTTTTGGCTTTCGCCGTCTGCTTGCCAGAATCGAATATAGTTTGTTAATCTGTCTGTGTGTGATTCAAAGCGCTGTTCGCCCTCATTGACGCTCCATACTTTTATTCCTTTTTTCGTCAGCCATTCAACGATAAACGGCGTTTCATCGGATTTTCTGCCAAGTCTGTCGAACATAAATACAAGCAGTATGTCAAAAAGCCCCTTTTCGGCATGTTCTTTAATTAACTGTATTTTATCTCTGTTTTCGGCACTCACCTTAAATCCCGATATGCCGTTTTCCTGCTCTTCACGAATAATCCGCCAACCCATTTTATCGGCAAATTCACGGCAGGCTTTTCTTTGCATCGGTATATCCGCCGTGTTTTGCTCATCATAATCAACCTGTTTGTTTGTAGAAACTCTGTATAAGCAGTATACTCGATTTTCATTCATTGGCTCTGACTCCCCTTTCCGTTTGAGTAACACAAACATATCACAATGGGTTTTACAAAGCCAGCACAATACCAGACAAATTTAAAGCATTTATCCTCACATCGTATTAGTAATATGCACTAAGAAATTTTTACTGAATAAGCGTCTAATAGTGTTGACTTTATCATATCGGCTATTTTCTCATTTTTCTCAGCAGAGAAAGTTATTTTCACGGGAGAAGCCTGGACATTGATTATAATGCTTTTCCCTTTTTTAAATTCATGATTGTTGTCTTGCGTTTTCATAGGCATCCCCCTTTTAGATATTTAACACTGTACGCAGATTGGAAATTATTTTTTAGTAATTCCAAAACTGGTTAAGATTGCTTTATCAATCCGTTTCATTATTTTATCATCCATCGCACCGACAAATCTGTCGAGGCGTGATTTATCTATTGTTCTGATTTGCTCGAGCAAAACCGTTGATTTCTTTTTCATGCCGTTTGCCGTGAAGATAACATGAGTAGGCAGATACGTTTTATGTATCTCGCTTGTGATTGCCGCCACTATTGTTGTACTGCTGTGTAAATTCCCTTTATTGTTTTGCAGGATAACAACAGGACGGATACCGCCTTGTTCCGAACCTACAACTGGGCATAAATTGGCGTAATAGATTTCGCCTCGTTTTATTTGTTTCATTTCCTTTGCCTCCGTTAATAAGTAAAAGGCGGCCGATTATCTAAAAAAGGTAAATGACCGCCTGTAATTTTGTATCAATCGTTTTCAGCCAATATTTGAACCACGCCAACCCCTCGACTAACGGGAACGCATTTTCCGGCCATGCATTTGGCCTCATTGGAATCTCACCACTCCGAGGATCTCTCCGAGCCGCTCTCCTTTGTTACGACGGTCTTATCACGCTCGACTTTAGGACTGAACGGAAGTATCATTATTGCCTCTGCCTGTCATCGCCTTCGTGCAGATTGCCTGTATCGTCTGAGTCCTGAAGGCACTGAAAATCAATGCGTTCGCTCATGTAGCTTGTCGGTTTCGCCAACAGCAGAGGGAATGTAAAAAATGCGCTGTGCTATTCACTTTTCAAGGAACAAAAGAGGCAAAAGGAATGCCCCTCACTTTCCATGCCGAAAAGTAAGGAGACTGATAACCAAGAATTTTTAAATTTCTAAAAGCTTCTTGAGTTTATTTAAAATTTTGACCTTGCGCTTATGTATTGCGACCTGCGAAACACCATATCTTTCCGCTAGTGTGCGTTCGGATAATTCCTCAAAAAAGATTTCACGGATGAGTTCTTGTTCATCATCAGAAAGCAAAAGCATAGCATGCCTAAGCTTGTCCAAGATTATTTTTCGCAAAACCTGTTCATCAAGGGGTTCGCTTTCATCCACAAGGATGTCCTCGCCGTTAAAATCATCGGTTGTAAGCATAGCGTAAGAAAAATCTCCGTTTTTCGCTGACCGTTCCTCTATATATTTCTGTCGGCGCCTGGCTTTATAGAAATCTCTATAAGCTTCTTCTGTTACTTCCATCAGCATTCCGTGAAGAGGAAAGAATTTTTTGGATTTGTATTCCTTGTTTGTGTTTCTTCGCTTACATAATTCCGCATAGGTTATCTGTTCATAACCGCTTTCTGTGCGTATAAAGCAAATGTTGTTTTGTTTGTCCTGATCTTTAAACATCTTTGTAATCTCCTTATTTTTTTAAGCTTGATTTATACTTAAAAATGCAGAGATTACGGATATTCCGCGATATAACAAAGCCACTCTTTCATATATCCGTCCCCCTCAACAGACATATCCATTTGTACCTTTTGACTTTTATAAAAAATTTGAATTTAGAATTATCCCAAATCTATTCATAAACAAAAAATCCCTCCCGCAGCTTTTTGAGAGCCGCAGGAGGGACTTATACTGTTATTTCATATATAGAATTGTGATAAAAAAGCACCGTGTAAGGTGAAGCAGTGGATTCGGAAGATATCTCCCGTTTACTGCTTTAACCTTACACGGTGCTGTAATAACATTTTGCACTGCCGGTTATGGATTTTGCCTATGCAATGAAATACCTAAGTATTGAATTGTACATATTTTGTTTTTCATAATATTAAGCAAATGCACTGATTGCAATGCTATTCAGATTTATTCAACGTCAATTTCTTTGCCTTTCCTGCTATAAGCAAAAGACTTTCCAAAATTAGGCTAAGACAACAAGGAGCAAAGAAAATTTGTAACCATTTCAAGTGTACAAAATATGAAATAATTACAACGAAAGATATCACCGATAAAATCATCCACGAGATTTTGCGGAAATACTTGAACTCTTTTTCCGACAGTGGTTTTTCAGGTGTATCAAGCGGACATAGAATAAATATAGAAATAGCCGCTAATGTTGTTAGTATCAATATTGGCATTTGAGCATCATTTGTTTCGCACAACTTAATACATAAAAGACAAAGGAATATTGATGAAGTAGTTACAATTCCGCATTTCAGTTCATTTGAAGCATGTATTCCACCGGCAAATCTTCTAATAAACTGAAAAGCAACATAGAAAATAACACTTTCAAGAACTATATCTAATAAAATTCCAAATATTATGGTTAAAATGAAATATAGTGTATGTGAAATTAATACAAAGAATCCATATACATATAATTCTTGTTCCGTGTCATCAATAGCAGAATTGTCAATAAGTTTTTTCACAACTTTCGATGCTATGCTGCTAATCATTCTTTGTTGATTTTGCTAAAGTTTTTAAGTGCTGCCGGTGCTTTGGGCTGATAAACCGAAATACAAGTTGTTGAGTTAGCATCAACTTTGCAAGAATGCTCAACTGCTTTTTTTACAAAAGAAGCAGTTTTTTTCTGAATTTCGTTTTTTAATTTCATTTTTTCACCTCCTAACTCAATTGCAATATACTTTTCCAATGTTTATTTTTCAATGTTTTTTACAAAAAAACAATAAAATCGTATAAAATAATTCTTTTTTAATATTATTGGTTAATTTTTCTAATAAATTATAGAAAAAACAACCTTATATTAGATTTTTCTGTTTTTGGATTGTGTAGATTGTTTAAGTTTAATGTTAAAATTACTTTGGTGATTTTATGGAATTAAATTTAAAAATGATGGGGTTTAGAATTAGTACTCAAAGAAGACAACTTAGGATAACACAAGAAGAATTAGCCGAAAAGGTTGGAGTATCAGCTAAGCATATATCTGCTATTGAAACCGGTAGAACAAAGCCAAATATACAACTGCTTTATGATATCTCCACTGCTTTGAATGTCACAATTGATTACTTCACTTTGGGAATTGTAAAAAAAAGCAATCTTGAAAAATTAGACGATTATCTTAAAGAATGTACGGAAGAAGATCTTAATATAATAAAGATTTTTGCAAAAGCTTTAGTAGAAAGTCACCGTAACAACAAATAATTTGACAATTTATTTTTTATGCCGTAAACTATAGAAAAGTTTACGGCATTTTTTTAGGAGTGATTTTATTGAAAATTGCAATTTGTGATGATGATTCTAGCTTCAGAAAAGAAGTAAAAGACGCATTAACAAATTATTTCCGCGAAAAATTAATAAAACCTGAAATATACCTATTTGATAACGGTAATGATTTGCTTAATGATAGTATTTGCTTCGAAATGGCTTTTTTAGATGTAGAAATGCCGGGGATAAGCGGAGTAGAGGTCGGTAAGCAACTTAAGCAAAAATATAACAATATAACTATTTTCATGATAACTGCGTTTTCTAATTATCTTGATGACGCATTTGAAATAGGAGCATATAGATTTTTGCAAAAGCCATTGGATATCGTACGACTTTACCGTTCCCTTGATGCATCTTTACTTTCAATGTCTAATAAAGAAATTAAAATAATTTGTGCCAATAATAACTCAGTGATTATTTCAACTAACAAGATCGTTTTTTGTGAAACATACAAAAGGAAAACTCGCATTGTAACTGTTGATGGTGAATACATTTCCAGAGAAAAAATCGACTATTGGAAAGAAAAACTAAACGAATTAAATTTTTGCTCTCCTCATAACAGTTTTATTATCAATTTTAACTATATCAAAATTTTCAATCGAGCATCGCTGACCTTGGAATATTCAGGACAAAGTGTCGATATTTCAATTTCTCCAAAACGGCAAAAGGAATTTAGAACCAAAATGTTTTTATTCGCAGAAAGAGGAATGTAGATATGAGTAAACCTATATTGTATTTATTAACATTTTTGGTTTATGTCTTTAACACTTATATAGTTTTTTGGTACGGCGGCAGACTATTTGAATATCGGAAAGGCTTAAAAACAACCCTATGCATTTGTGTTTTCGCCAATATTATGCTATGGCTCTTGTTAATCATTTTCTTCAATGAAACGGTGAACTTAATTGCCATAGTAGTATTATTTTGGCTTATTATGTGGCTTGCTTTTAAGTGCGACTGGAAATTGGCAATTTTTCATTCGCTAATACTTACTGCACTTATGTGGATAGCAGAATACATAGCAATATTCATCATTTCTTATATCAAGGAAGTGGAAGTTACACACTTTAAAAATGATTTAGTAATATTTATAGAAGAAGCATTTGCTTCCAAATTTTTGTATTTAATTATTGTAAGTATTGTATCAATGTTTGCTAAAAAAGCACACAAAAAAGAAGGAACAAAAGCATCAATATACTTAACTATACTGCCAATAACAACATTTTTCATTACTGTTGTTTTCAGAGCACAAAGTCAATATTTTGAGGCAAATATTCTTTCAACGGTTCTTTGCATTGTTGCTGAAATTCTAATGTTTATTGCGAATGCAGTTGTATTTAGCGTTCATGAAAAAGATATCACAAATCAAAAAAGACTGCACGATATGGAAATGGTTGATCAAAGACAAACCATTAATTTAGAATATCTTGATATTCTTGAAAAGAAAGATGAGGAAACAAGAATTTTTATTCATGATATTCGTAATAATTTGATAAACATAAGCAACTTAACAACAGAAGAAAATGTTAAACAATACATTCAAAACATATATGATAAAACAAATGAAATTTCTATAAAAGCTAAGACAAAGAATAAACTATTAGATGTCATTCTTAACAAATATGCATTACTATGCAAAGATAAAGGAATTAAATTTACCACTCTCTCATTAAACGAGAATCTCTCGTTTATAAGTGATTATGATTTATCCGCTATACTTGACAACCTTTTAGGAAATGCTGTCGAAAGTGCTGAAAAAGAAAAAAATTCATATATTGAACTTTCGCTGGATGTCGATAATAGTTTTCATAAAATCATTCTGAAAAACAGTTGTTCCACAAAACCGATTGAGTATAAAGATGCGTTGATTACTACTAAAGGTAACAAAAAAAATCATGGGTACGGTATGAGAAGTGTATACAAAGCTTTGAAAAATTACAACGGAGAACATGAGTGGAAATTCGAAAATAATGAATTCAAAACGACAATACTAATTCCGATATAAATAAACGGTCTTTGGGGACCGTTTATTTTTTTGTCGCAGTTTTCTATTTTTTTGCAATTAGTATTCCATTTTTCTCAATTAAATATAATATGTTTGATATCAATCGTAGGGAGGATTTTTATGAAAAAAGGAATAAAACTATTTTGCAAAATCTTATCAATATTTCTTGCATTTCTGTTTATAATGGAAATATTACCCTTGCAGGTAATGGCAGAAGAATTTACTGATGCCGTTGCACATAAAAGGTTTTTAGAAAATCTTGTAAACAATCCTGCCGATGCTGAAAAAGATGCAGAAGCAGAGATTCTTTACGAAGTCGAGGAAAAACGAGACGAATACACAAAAGTATATAAAAAAAGTGACGGCACATATACTGCCGTAATGACAGAAGAACCCATGCATTATCTTAATAACGGTGTGTGGGAAGAAATTGATAACTCAATGATTCTGAGCGGAAGTCTTTATACAAATTTAAGTAACCTGTTTAATGTAGAACTTCCGGCGAACATTAACGAAAACAAAAATTTAACTGTTGAAAAAGATGGCTATGAGCTTTCATTCAGCGTTGATGATATAGAAAACAGTTCCGCGGTTGTCGAAAACAATATTGCAGTGAGTGATACTGAAATTACCCATGCAGATGCGGCTATCGCACAGACACAATCAGCAGTTACATACAATAATATTGCCGAGAATACGGATTTGCAATATGTTGTAGCGCCAAATTCAATCAAAGAAAACATTATTATTTCAAACAAAGAAAGCGTAAAAGATACATATACATTCACTTTTGAAGCAAACGAATTAAATGCTGAAAAGCAAAACGACGGAAGCGTTTTGTTCAAAGATAACAACAGTGATGTTAAATTCAGAATTCCCCGTCCTGTAATGACTGATGCGGAATTTGCACTTTCATATGACATCGATGTGACTTTGACGGAAAATGCTAACGGTACGGTATGTTTGACATATTCACCGTCCAATGAGTGGACAAGCAGTTCCGACCGTGTGTATCCCATTGTTATTGACCCCGCAATAATAGTTGACGGTTGTGAGCCTGACATAGTTGAAGACACAGTAGTCGGTTATAACAGCGATGTGCCGTCAGTGGCAGACGAAAATTACATCGATGATTCATTGTCTATTTTAGCGAATATGCTTACAGTAAGCAATGACGACGGAACAACTACAACATATGATTCGGAAGCATACATAAAAATCAATACAGATTTATTTAAGACCTTGGGAAACAGTATTGTCTTTACGGAAGTAGAATATATTACTGCCGGCGGTGTCCCTTATGGGAGCAAGTTATTGGCGAGAGAAATTGCGGAACCTTGTGACCTCAGTACTGTAACATATAACACAAAACCGGAATTATCAAATGAAATAATTGATTATTATACTTCTCCGTTAGTTCAGGGGGAAGAAGTTGACAGGTTTATAAATATTCATTTCAATATTACCGAAATATTTAATAAATGGATAAACGGAAGAGAAAACAACGGATTCGCAATAACCGTATCAGAGAATAATATGGCACTTATATTCTTGAACGGCACTGCCGATTACAGTACTGTGGTTTTTGATTTCGTTGATGTGGGCGGATACAACGAAGTCTTTGATTATCACAGCCAATCTGCTGGCAGGGCGGGAACGGGATATATAAATGATTTCGCACAGTCCCTTTCCGTAATCCGCAACGACCTCTCGCTTGACGGTAATATTATGCCCGTTACAGTAGGTATGATATATGATTCGGCATTTTACAGCATAATGGAAGTTTTTGGTGCTTCCGATTGCTTTGTTTACGGGAAAGGATGGAGTCCAAACTATTTCCGTGCATTTTTAGTGTTTGGTGAAAGCAGACTGACTTACTATACTGCCAACGGTGCTTCTATTGACTATGATTATACAGAAGATGAAAACGGTGTTTTAACCTTTAATGAAACTAATTCCGAGCATAATGGTGAAAGCGGATATAAAATCGAATATGTCACCGAAGAGGGCACAGCGGACGAGCAAATTTGCGTTACTGGTCCCGATGGGAATATGGAATACTTTAACAGCGACGGAATGTTGACCTCCGTATGCAATCCCGATTACCCCGAGCAAAAAATATCCGTTGCTTATGAAACTGCAAACTCAGAAGCTTCACAATTTGACCGTATTGATTATATTACAGACGGTGTGGGTAGAAAGTTTGATTATATTTACAACGAAACAACAGGGCTTCTTTCAAAGGTGAAGTGCTATTCGGCTCGCGGTGCGGCAATTACCGCCGGAAGTACATCATCTCCACTTGAAATCAGCTATACTTATGATGAAAATAAAAACCTCACAAGCGTAATATATCCCGACGGAAAATCCGTAACATATTCTTACGATTCAAACGGCAATATGACATCAATGGAAAATATTGACGGATACCGTATTGTGTATGAATACGATTCAAACGGCAGAATAACAAAAGTTGCAGAGCAAGCAAAAGACGGAACAAATTATATTGACGGAAACTATATAACCTATGAACGCCTTGGCACAGCGCAGGTAAAGCTTGCCGATGCATTAGGAAATTTTGAAACATATCAGTTTGACAACCGAGGCAAATTGCTTTATACAACGGATAGTAACGGCAATTATCTTATGGCTGATTCACCGAGTGCGGACAGCACATACTTTGTATCAGCATCGGGATATAAGCCGAATTCGGAAAATCTTTTAAAGAATTCAGGCTTTGAGGAAAAAAATAATACGGAAAGCCGTGCCGATTACTGGGAAAACACAAATTCGGCATTTGAGCGCTCTCAATCTCCGGATGCATATTTGGGACAATTTGTTTGCACCGCTGTTAGGACAAGCGAGGCAACGGTTTATCAAAAGCAAACCGTCGAGGTGTTGTCGGGCGGAACCTATACCCTTTCGGCTTTTGTAAAATCAGATGAAACGAACAGCGGAAAGCTTTATCTAAGCATTTCTGCTCTTAACGGCTCAAATACAAAGACGAAAACGGAATATATTACCGTTGAATCAACAGGCGGAGAGTGGCAGAGATATTCGGTAACCTTTGACGCTCCCGAAACTACAAAGAGAATACTGGTTGAGTTTGGTTTTAAAAACAGTAAGGGTACATATTATATTGACGATTTGCAGCTTGAACAGTCTGCTTCGGCAAGCCCGAAAAACCTTATTGAAAACGGTGGATTCAGAAGCGGAATGGACGGATGGACGGCTTCGGAGAGCTTTACCGTTTCAAATACTGCCGTAAACGGCAAAAATTCCAAGGCTGTTGTGCTTCCCGGCGGCAGTGACAGTAAAATCTTATATCAGACAATAAAAATCAACGGCAAAAAAGACGATGTGTTCACAGCCGGCGGCTGGTGGAAAGGTTCTTTTGTAAATTCCTCTACTTCCAATGCGTTTATACTGAGCCAAATTGCGGCGTCAACAGATACACAGCTTTTTAATTTCACTAATGACCGTTATGCACAGCTTGAAATATCATATCAATATAATGCCGAGAATGAAAACGGAGAGAGTGAAGAATTAACAGAAACCGTAGTAATTCCCTTTGCACAAAATCTTGACGGCTGGCAGTTTGCGGCGCAAAGCTTTGCGCTTAAAGGCGACTGCGATGAAATAACGGTTCTTATCCGTTATTCAAAGCATCTCCAAGGAGCAATGGTTTCAAATATTGAGTTGACAATGGACGAAGACGCCGTTGTTTTGGCGGGAAGCGATGAAGCGGCGGAGGAAGAAACCGAAACCTGTCCCTGTGAATCCTGCGAGGAGGCGAACTGCACTTGTGCATGCGAAAGCGAATCGATTTGCGCATGCGTTGCCTGCAAACGAAGAAGCGGAACAACCGTTAAAGACGCTTTCGGGAACACCGTATCAACAGGCAGTTTTGACGGAGTAAAGCGTATTCAAACCCTTGCTCAATATACCGATAACGGCAATTATCCCGTATCTGAAACGGACGCGGACGGCAATACCGTAACATATAACTACAACGAGCTGAACGGCGTTCTTAATGCGGTTACAGACGCCCGCGGCAATGAAACGGCGTATAATTACAACGCCGCAGGTCAGTTAATACAGGTCTCTGCCGGTAATTTATTGACAAGCTCCGCAAATTATGTATATAATAACGACAGATTGACAAGTATTTCCCACAACGGATTTGCATACAATATAAGCTATAATATATGGGGACAGCCGATAATGATTTCGGTGGGTACACAGCCGATTATTTCATATACCTACGGCGAAAATGAGTACCGTGACCGTGTTGTTTCTTCAACATATCATAACTCCGACGGTGGGGAAACCGTAACGGAATATTATTACGATTTGTCGGGCAATATTACTGAAATAACGGTAAACGGCGAAACAAAGTTTAATTATTCCTATGATTCTTTGGGCAGCCTTACCGAAATATCCGCTACGGACAGCAGAATAGTCCGCTATACCGACGGCAGAACTGATATTCTTGATTTCAGCAACAACTATATCTATTCCTCATATACAAACGATGACGGCGATTTTGTCGAAATTATCGGCGGTGTGACTTATACATCAAAATCCTACGACAGCGCTTATGACATCACAACAGGCACAACTACCGAAAAGAGTGATGTTACTGCATCGAACGGCAAAACAATAGGTACTGTTGATAAGCAGGATTGGTTCGGCAGATATACAGAAAGTGTTATTAAAACAGAAAGTGCAAATGACACAAACGATGAAAACACTTTCGCCGCAGTCAAAACGGAATATACCTACCCCGAATACGCTGACAACAAAACAACAAGCCGTGTGGAGAGCTATGTTAATAAGGTGTATTACGGCACAGACACAGATAACGGCTATACATCATATATGGGCTATTCATATGATTATGACGCTAATGGAAATATTACAGCCGAATACAGCCTTAACGCAGGCGGAACTGAAACTTTGCGTTACGGATATGTGTATGATGAACTGAATCAGCTTGTCCGTGTTAATGATGCTGTTGCGCAAAAGACTTACACTTATACCTACGACGGTGCGGGTAATATTCTTGCAAAAACAACATATCCTTATACCACGGGTGATTTAGGTACCGCAAACGGAACTGTAAATTACACCTATGACTCAACTTGGAAAGATAAACTTGTTTCATACGGCAATACAACCCTTACCTATGACAATATTGGCAATCCGCTCACAATCGGCAATAAACAATTTACATGGAGCGGTCGTCAGCTTGAAACTTATGTCGATGGCAATAAAACTATTGAGTTTGAATATGATGAAAACGGACTTCGTCATAGAAAAACCGTAAGAGAAAATGGCATAATTACTGAAAGATATGACTATGTATGGGCTAATGGCTCATTAGTTTCACAAACCTACACAACATATTCAAACGGTGCTGTAAACACATCAAATACAGCAAAATTCATTTATGATACTTGGGGCACTTTGCAAGGATTTGTTCTTAATGATACAGCAACATATCTTTACACAAAGAATTTACAGGGTGATATTACATCAATCGTAAATGAAAACGGACAGATAATTCTCAATTACGCCTATGACGCTTGGGGTGCAGTAACTTTCTCTGCAACATCAATGCAGAATATGTTGTTAGCATATACCCTTTCATATGTCAACCCATTCACCTATCGTGGTTATTCTTATGACTATGATATTGAGCTTTATTATTTGCAGAGCAGATACTACTCACCTGAAATCGGTAGGTTTATCAATACTGACGATACGCAGATTGCGATTGCTACAATGGGTACCGTATTGGGTGCAAACTTGTTTGCGTACTGTGAGAATAATTCAATAAACAAGATTGACCATAGTGGCTATTGGGCAGAAAACTATTATAAGTTTTCATGGACCAACGTAGGATTCAATGTGAATGTTCATATTAATTTTTTATCGCGCGCTTTCTGCGTTTCGTACGCAAAAGACATAATACGTTTAAAAGGTAAGTGGTATTGGTGGGGTAAAGGATACCAAACAATGAGTGCGATTAGAATTGCTCAAGAACTTTGGTTTCATGCTCTTGTATACTATGTTGGTTCACCTATAAAGAAAGTGTTAAATAAAATAGGAATTTCGTGGTCATGGTTAAATCGACAATTAGAAAGTGCAGTATATGCACAAATAAATTATAATGACCATCGGGCGTGGGTGTTTTCAACAGCTTGGTGGGCAGCATATACTATTAAAACTTTAATTCGAAAAGCATGTGGCTATACTTTCCCATATGCATATATACATATATGAAATATTAGGTGGTACTATGAAGTCGTTAAAAGTATTTGCTTTGCTTTTATCAATTATGTTGTTGCTTTCGGGATGTTCTTATGTTGCATACAAAGACTACTTTTCAAGTGCTGATAGTTATGATGACATTTGGCAACTTTCTGGTTTTTCTCAAGAATACTGTGAAAGCACACCATTGTTTCCTAATAATATCAACGAATTAAACGTTAACGATTTGTTTTGCAGATATGATCAACAAATTCTATTAGGCGAAGGATTCCAAATTCTTTTAGAAGTACAATATGATGATAATAATTTATATAATTCTGAGTTAAGTAGAATTTCTGAATTAGCATTTGAATGTAATGAGTATTTTGATAATGAAAAATATAATGCTTTTGCCACTCAATTGGATGCAAATTTGTATTATGAGTATGTCTTAATAGATAGAAAAGAATCAAAACTATATTATATCTATTTGCAAAATATTCCAAAAGAGGAAATAGAAATTAACAACGAGTTTTTGCCCGTAGAATTAAAGTGAATTGAAAACAAAAAGTATGAAAATACAGAGAACACAGAGGGTCGTTCCTGTGTGTTTGATGAATCAAACAACTAAAACTTAATATTCACATCAAAGCCGATGGGGAACACAAGGGGACGGTTCTTCTGTGCTTTTCAGTCCCCTGAACACAAGGGGACGGTTCTTCTGTGTTTATGCAAGCCCATTCACCGTCCCCTGTGCTTTTACGCAGTCTGACTTTAGGCTTGATTTCTATTCCGGTGGCAAGTTTGCGTTGATTCTTATTGTACCTGGTTTTAAAAACTTGTACTTGCTCTTTGGTAAAACCAAACATTTCTGCTATTTCTCTTAAACTTTTCCCCTATTCCCAAAGTTCTATTATTTCTCTTTCGTACATTTTGATATGTCTATATTCTCTTGGCATAAACATCCCCCTTATGGTAGTTTATTTTATTCTACCATAAGGGGGATGTTTTTTCTATTGTCCGTTTTTAGTGGACTTGTGCACGGTCTTATAGACCGTTTATTTTTTTGTCAGTTTTTTAAACAGTTTTGCAAACCTATTTGTTTGATATTACCGACTTGGTATAATTTAATTGAAATATAGTATCTAAAAATTAAGGAGGTCTATTTATGAAAAAAGGATTAAAAACAATGGTAAAAGTGTTATCAGTTTTTCTCACGGTTTTAATGGTGTTGCAAATTGCACCAATGCAGGTAATTGCAAATGCATATAACGCAAATCCGGACACTGAAGTATCGGAAAGCACAGAAAGCTTTGATACTTCGGAGGCAACGGCTCAGGAGGAGACTCAGGCCGAAATTATTGCTGAGGAAACCTTGAAAAGAGAAGAAAATGTAAAGCATTTTCGTATGAGTGACGGTTCGTATGTTGCCGCGCAGTACGATGTGCCCGTTCACTTTATGCAAAACGGAGAATGGACGGATTATGACAACACTCTTATTGAAGTCGATGCTGATGACGAAGAAAACAACGGAAATTTAAAAAACAAAGACCTAACAAACACTTTGGCAGACTATTCTGTACGTCTTTCCAAGAAAACAAACGGCAAAAAGTTTGTCCGCATTGAGAAAGACGGATACAAGCTTTCTTGGTATTACACTAATGCCGCAAAAAGTGATGCACAGATATGTGAGAATACAGACGACGGCGATAAATCCACGCTGGAAAAACTCGCATCGCGTGTGATATACGAAGAAGTATATAACGAGACAGATTTTGAATACATAATCGGTTCTGAAGGCTTAAAGGAAAACATAATCCTTAACAGCAAGGCGGCTCAAGCCGTATTTACGGCGGAATACAAGGCAAACGGTCTAACACCGGTTCAAACTGACAGCAAAACCGTTGAATTGCAGGCGGATGACGGAACGGTCATATATACGATTTCCGCACCCTTTATGACAGACGCTGATGGAAATGTTTCGGCCGGCGTAACGCTTACCCTTTTAAATGTTAAAAGTAACTCTTTTACCGTAACAACAACGCTTGACGGAGAGTGGCTTACAGAGGAAGACCGCACTTTTCCCGTTACCGTTGACCCAATGGTAAAGACAAAGCCCGACACAGCTACAATTCAAAATAAATACATAACAACAAATAACTATAATTTAACCGCAACAGGCTCAATGTATGTAGGTAACCAGAAAAATCTTATGGGGGTTGTGCGCTCTGCCGTAAAATTTACCGCCCTACCTTCTCTTGACAGAGGCGATATGGTTTGCGGTGCGACTGTTAATCTGGCACAGCTAAAATATGACCATGTAAGCAATACGGAATTACAAATAAACGCCTATGAAATAACCTCGGCGTGGAGCGGATTCAGCGAATCTACTGCGGGGGTTTGCAGCACTTCTGATCCCAATTACGATTCCACGGTCCTTGATTATGTTATCACAACATCATCAAATGATTATCATCAGATTTCATGGGATGTAACGCCGCTTGTCAAAAAATGGTACAACGGTGGTGCGAACAACGGTATTTTTTTCAGAGCGTCTGATAACAGATGGGCTTGTGTACAACTTGTATCAAAATACAATAATATCCAAAACGGCAAACCAGTGCTTTTTGTCTCGTATATAAACAATGAGGGACTTGAAGATTATTGGTCATATACTGAACACAATTTAGGCAGCGGAACAGGATATGTAAACAACTACACGGGTAATCTCGTGATAAATGTTCCCATATGCGACACAGGAAGTGCCAGCTTGCCGGCAAGTATCAGCTATTATTACAACGGTTATCAGGCAGGCAGACATTTTGCCGTAACACAAGGCGGCGGTGTGTATAATGCATCAAAGTCAATCTGCGGGGCGGGTTGGAAATTAAATGTTGATGAACAGCTTTCGTACCTGACACCCGGCGTAGGTAATAACGACGATTTGCACGCCAACGGGTTTAAATATACATATACAGACGCTGATGGTACAGTTTTGTACATGAAACAGGACAGCAGTAACAGCAATGTGTTCCATGATGAACTGGGCAAAGGATACACTCTGACATTGCGTTCCGAGGGCGGATGGGAGCTTACCGATAAACAGAACAATAAAAAAATCTTTACAGGCGGCGGAAGGCTTCTGTCCGTTCAGTCTAATCAAAGTCAGGATAAAATAACATATACCTATAACGCCAACAACTTTTTAACAAAGATAACCGACGGCTCGGGGCACACTATTACCATAGGCAGAAATGAAAATAATGCGATAATATCAATCACAAGCAGTCTCGGTACAACGCAGTTCGGCTATTCCGGCTCAAAGCTGACAAGAATAACTTATCCCGACGGCAAGGTAATGACCTTTGCATATGATTCTGACTACCGTCTTACCACCGTTACCTCCCGTGACGGCTCGTCGGTTAAGTATTCATATCCCGCAACAGGAGATACTGCGGCAAAGAACAGAGTTTCAAAGGTTACGGAGTATTCCGCACCCAACAGCTCAGGCACTGCAACAGAGGGTAATTTTGTAAGCTTTGATTACAATATCGGTAATTATACAAAGGTTACGGATAATAAGGGAAGAAGCGTTGTATATAGCTTTGACAGTGTAGGCAGAACAACAAGTGCAGTTGACGAGCTCGGCGCTTCCTCTGCCAAATACACTGTAAATGCAGATAAAGATAATGCTTCAGCAAACAAGTATGTTAATCAAAACAACAAAATTCTCTCCGCTTCGGCGGGAACAATGCCTGTTGATAACCTGTTAAAGAACCACAGTTATGAAAACTCACTAACAAATTGGGTAACATACACGGCAAACAGCACAGGCACAATTACAGCCGATACTTCCACAGCATATATCGGCGGTAAATCAGCAAAGTTTAACATATCGTCAAACAACATCAACACATATCTTTCACAGATTTATTACCCCACAAAAACGGGTAAATACACATTCTCGTTCTATTATAAAACCACAGGCTTGCAGGGCATGGGAATACGCCCCATGATTGGCTTGTGGCATACTGACGGTACGCTTACCTATGCCGTTTCAGGTTATAAAACCGCAAGTACAAACGGTGAATGGGAGCGTCTCAGCGTAACAGGCGATGTGGGCTCGGACATTACGAAAATAGATATGATAATCAATGTCCCCAATACCTCGGGCACGGTGTATGTTGACTGCGCACAGCTTGAATACGGTGAAAGCGCCAACGACTACAACCTCGTTGAAAACAGCGCCTTTAAATACGGCTCATACGGTTGGTCGCATAATATGAGCGGATATGACAGCTTTAACACCACTCACGGTTCAATTCGTGACAGCGGCTGTCCCGATTACATCACACACGGCGCATTTATGCAGGGTAACGCAAAAACGAATAAATATATTCGTCAGGATATACAAATCAATATGCCTGCGAGCAAAGTGGCTTTCCAATTCAGCGGATACGCCAGCGGAGATTCTGTACCGAAGCGAGGAGGAAGATTTTTTGCCCTTGATTTAGGTTTCCATTACAGCGACGGTACAACAGAATATGTAGTTGTTGATTTCAATTACAGCAGCACAACATGGCAGTATGTTTCACAGCTTGTAATGCCGGCTAAGGGTAATCAGGACAAAACCGTAAGCTATGTTACGGTGTATTTCCTCTATTACCTGAATCAGAACTGGGCTTGCTTCTCAGGTATGAATCTCACCCTTGATAAAACAGGTACGGTTTATCAGTATGACAACAAGGGCAATGTGACAAGCGCCAAGGATATGGCGGAGCGCCAAACCTTATCAACAATTGACAGCGCCAACCGCCTGACAGGCTATAAGGACGAGGAAAACGCCAACTATACCTACACCTATAACAGCGATAACACCGCAACAGGCGCAACAAAATATCAGGTAAGCTCGGCAACTCATACGGGATATGCTCAAAAGTTTGAGTTTAAGTATGACGCACACGGCAATGTTATTGAAACATCGCAAAGAAATACAAACGGTACAATTCCCATTCAGACCAACAGCGCATATTCCGCTAACGGCGACAGGCTTTTGAGCGCAACTGACAGCCTGCGGAATACAACCACCTACGGTTACAGCAGTACAAACAGCAACGATTTGCGAGTGCAGAGCGTTACGCAAAACGGCAAAACGGTTAATTACACATATATGCCCAATACAAGCCTTGTTACGGGGGTGTCATCCGTTGTAACGGGTATTGACGGCACTCAAAAAACCGTGCAGAATACATATTCATATGCAAACGACCGCTTAACCGGCATAACCCACAACGGTTTTTCGTATAACTTCACATATGACGATTTCGGAAACCGCCTGTCAACCAAGGTAGGCAGTCAGCCTCTTATGACTAATACCTACGGGGCGAAAAACGGCCTTCTTATAAAAAGCACCTACGGCAACGGCGCATATGTTGAGAATGTTTATGACCGTTATGACCGTGTAACGGGAATAAAGTATAACGGAACACAGCAGTTCGGTTATGTGTATAACGCCAACGGTCTGGTAAGTAAGCATACGGATAACATCAACGGCAAAACATATTACTATACTTACGATTTGCTTGGCAGACTGCAAAGAACAGATGTTTCCGACGGGAGCTATTTAAGCTATACATACGATAATGTAAACAACACGGCGGGTACAAGCTACAAATACAACGGCACAATAAAAACAACATCATATACCCATTTGCCCGGCGGAATAGTGCAGAATGTTACCTATCCCAACGGCGCAACAAAAACAAGAGCTCTCAATGCTCACGCACAGGTTCGCCCCTCCTCACTTACCACTCCCGCAGGCAAGGTGTGGAGTATAAACCGCCAGTATTATACCCCCACAATCGGCGGAGTAACATATACCACTAATGTTATGGGTAACCTTATCTATGAGAGTATCAACCGTACATTCAGCTACACTTATGACGGTTCGGGGAATATCTCAAAGATAACCGACAGACAGGGAACAAATTCAACCGAAAAAACATATCAGTATGATGAGCTTAATCAGCTTATCCGGGAAAATGACCCCGTTGCAGGCAAAACCACAACCTATACCTATGACAACGGCGGAAATATCCTTCAAAAGAAAGAATATGCTTATACAACAGGAGCGTTAGGTACACCCACAAACACAATAAACTACACTTACGGAAATACAGAGTGGAAAGACCTGCTGACAGAGTTTAACGGAAATGCAATAACATACGACCAAATAGGCAATCCGTTAACATATTACAACGGAACGCAGTTCACATGGAATTACGGCAGAAAATTAGCAACCGCAACAACTGCCGACGGAACAAGTGTTTCCTACAAGTACAATGACGGTGGCATCCGTACGCAAAAGACTGTAAACGGCGTTACAACCGACTATTTCCTTGACGGCAGCAGAATTGTTGCTCAAAAGACAGGAAACAACACCACATGGTATTACTATGACGGCGACGGAACAAGAGAAGCCATTGAGTACGGAGGTAATGTTTACTATTATTTCTACAACGCACAGGGCGATGTTGTGGGATTATTTGACAACAACCTCAATGTAGTGGTAGAATATACCTACGATAGCTGGGGCAATGTTTTAAGCATTACAGGCTCTCTCGCCAACACTCTCGGTCAGGATAATCCGTT
>CALZHV010000002.1 GCA_945787485.1 uncultured Lachnospiraceae bacterium | reverse complement strand
TAGGTAAAATAAATTGAAATTTTTATATAAGATTGAAAAGAAATTCGGAAAATATGCAATAAAAAATTTGTCTATTTATATAGTAGGGTGCTTTGTAATAGGATATATACTCAGTATTTTGGCACCGAATGTGTATTCTTATGTTATTTTTTCACCATATCATATATTTGTTGAACATCAGATATGGAGAATATTTACGTGGATTTTCACAACACCCGGAAGCTTTAGTATATTTACGTTAGTAATGTTGTTCTTTTATTATTCCATAGGAACATCTATTGAAAGAGCAATAGGCACATTTATGTATAATCTGTATATTTTTGGCGGAATAATTCTTTCAACAGTTGGTGTGCTTATTGCAAGTGCCATAAGCTATTTTACCATAAAGGATATTAATGATGTTCAAAATTTCTTTATGGGTATGGTTGCAGGTGCTTCGATGACTTACTACATGTGTATAAGTATATTTCTTGGCTTTGCACTGATGTATTCGGATTCGATGGTTTTGCTTTGGTTTATTATTCCATTTAAAGTTAAGTGGATGGCATATATTGATTTGGCATTTTTGGCATGGGATTTCATTGTAAATGATAATCTTATTTCCAGAGTGACTATTGTGGCATGTGTATTAAACTTCTTCATTTTCTATTTTATAGTAAAAAAAGCAAATGGAAGAAGAAGGGCTACACCGGCACAAAGAAAAAAACAGAAAGCATTTAAAAAACAGGTTTCACAGGCTAAAACAATTAAGCCTGACAGCATTACAAGACATAAATGTGCGATTTGTGGTGCTACAGAAAAGGACGGAGAGGATATCGAATTCAGATTCTGCTCAAAGTGTAAAGGTAATTATGAATATTGCAACAAGCATTTATTTACACATGAGCATATCAAATAATTTGTATAGAGGTGCAGGATGACTAAAGATTGTAAAAAAATAGTAACACAACTTAGCAGAAATACATCTGACAAGAATAGCATTATTGAATATGCAAGACTTCTTGGAAATAATTATAATTGCTATGCAATAGTAAAGATGTGTATGAATTACTATACTATGAAGGAAATGCTTGAGGAAGAATGTGACAAAAAGTCGGATTACAGAAAATTTTTTGACATAGTTTCAAATCTTTTAAATAAGCATGTAATAGGTAATGAGGCAGTAGACGAAAAATCTATTGAAGCGATAAGAACGATAAGAGAAAGTATTGAATATAAAATGCACATACTGACCTCTTATACTGATGGTATGGAAATATACGAATATATATTAAACCGTGTTGAAGCAAGAGTACATAATTCAATTGAAAAAGTCGATGTGGAAAAGCTTTCAAATGATGTGTTTCGATATATTTTTCTGGAAGATGACACTGTTGTTATAAACAGTAAATTGCAACTTGTTATGGGACAGCTTCCGGTACGAATGACGAAGAGTAAATTTTTTGATGTTGTAACTAATACATTGACAATATACAAGGGTGGAGAGAAAACATCAGTTGATGAATTTGTAGACATGTTAAGAACTGCGGTGCTTATAAAGAAACCGCAGGGATTTGAAACAGAATATCCATTTTTGTACAGTACATATAAGTCGTTGTCAGAGTGTGATTATAAAAATATTGATGCAGATACATTTGATAAGCTTAATAACAGCCTGACTGAAGCTGCAAATATTATTAATGCAGAAGCTTCTATATATATGCTTTTACAGGAAATAGTAAATGATGTATTTGCCATCCTTCTAACTGTAGAAGCTTCCAAAGAAGATAATCTTAAGATAAAGGGTTATAAATCTGCATTAGAGATATTAGAGGAATGTATTAATAAGGATTCTACGGAAGAGCTTTCCGAATATCTTCTTGGCAAATTTATGGATATGGAAGGTATTCAGGAGGATACATATGAGTGTGTAATGATTCTTGAATCGGCGATGGAGGATTTGCTTAATTCAAGAAATAATGATATTGAAACTTTAGAGCTTGAAGACAGATTCAAGGTGTTCAAGACAGTTGAAAAGTTATTGTCGACAAGTTTATTTGTAAAGCTTGAGGATGAAGCAGTTAATAATGATGTTGCAGACAATGATTATATTATGGAATGTCGTGATATAATAAATAATGAATTTAAGGAATTGTTTGAGGCAAATAGTATTGTTGTTAACAGAAGTATTATGTGTAAGCTGCTTTCAAGCATGCCTATTTTCTTAAACAGTCAGCAGGAGATTAAGTCATATCTTGACTATGTATTGGAGCATTGCACGGATGAAAGTGAGCTTACTGCATGTAATAAGCTTTTGTATGAGATGATAGAGGAATAATAAAGTGAAAGTCATTGAAGGATTATATTCGAACGGTTTTGATAGCAAAACTCTGGATAAGAATATTAAAAAGGTCAAGCGCAATAAATCTGTTAAGGATATTTATGTGGTTACCATGCCTTTGTTTGGTGACGGATTATTAGAAATTTATTCCTATAAGCAATTACTGCAACCGTATTACAAAAAGCGGTCTGAGGAAATAACGGTAATCGGAATTGCTCAGGATAAAGAAGGAGCGCAGGAGATTATTGTAAATCTGATACAGGCAATATATGATTCAAAAGCTAAAAATCAGGATGTCAGACCGGAAGAGGTCAACTTTGATGTAAAGGATTTTCTAAAAATATAGGGTGCTTTTATGCTAGAGATATTATTAACGATATTAAAGGTATTGTTGCTTATAGTGGCCGGTTTACTTGCAATTGTTTTGCTGCTTGTAATATTGATTCTTTTTGCTCCGGTTCATTATAAAATAGATGCAAAATACAAAGATGATATAGAAGCGAAAGCCAGAGTGAGATTTTTAATCTTTACTGTTGATGTGTTTTATGATGCTGTTGAAAAAGGGATAAAATATGTTGTAAAGGCAGCAGGTATAAAGATTAATCTTGATCGCTTTTTAAATTCATCTGAAATGTCTGATGAACAAAGCAATCTTAATCAGCAACAATCAAAACAAAATACAGATTCGGATGATTTACCTGAAAATATTGACAGGCTTGAAGCTGATGAAAAAACAAGTGAAGTGTCTGATGAAGCTTGGGGCGATGAATTGCCCGAATCTGAAAATAAAGATGCTTCAGATGATAAACAAATTGAAGAGGTTTCGGATAATAATGAAGAAGCCGGTAAAATTTCAGAAGAAGCGGACAGTAATGCCGAAATTTCAGAAGTAAAACAAATTGAAGAAGAATCAGACAATAATGAAGATTCGGATAATAATGAAAATAAAGGCTTCCGGGACAAGGTTATTAATATTCTTGAGAAAATAAAGGAGTTTTTCAAAAAGGCTTCAGATTTTATACAAAAGTTTTCTCCGGATAATATTGAAAAAGAATTAAAGAAACTGGAAAGAAAACTTAAGCTTTACGAGAAAAAACTAAAGCTTATAAAGAAATTTATTGATTATGAACCAACACAAAAAACTATTAAATACTTAAAAAAATATATACCAAAAACATTTAAGCATGTTATGCCAAGAAAAGTTAAAGGTTATATTCATTATGGGTTGGGTGATCCGTATAATACAGGTAAATTAACAGGTTATTTGAGCCTGATGCCTTTTATGTATCATAAAAAGTTTTATATTCAACCTGATTTTTATGAGAAAGTAATTGATTTTGATATACATATGAAGGGGCATTTGCTACTTGGATATGTAATTAGGATAATATTAAGAAAAGAAATATGGCAAACCTATCGTGCATGGACAAAGGTTCAGGAAAAGTTAGGAAAAGCTTAAGACACTATTAAAATTTATTAGGAGGTTATTACAATGGCAAACGAAAACGATTTTAACAAGACAGTGGGTTCATTATTTAATGGGATGGATGGATTACTTACAACAAAAACAGTAGTAGGAGAACCTACTCATATTGGAGATACAATTATTCTTCCTCTTGTAGATGTTAACTTTGCTGTGGCAGCAGGTGCATTTGCTAACGATGGAAATAAGAATTCAGCAGGCGGTGGTATGGGTGGTAAAATGTCACCTACAGCAGTGCTTGTAATTCAGAATGGATATGCAAAGATGGTAACTGTAAACAGCGGAGATGCCGTATCAAAGATAATCGATATGGTGCCGGAGGTTATTGACAAGGTTGTAGGATTTATAGGAAAAGGAAAAGAATCAGATGACGAGGCAATAGCTGATGCTATCAGTGATTTGGATGAGGAAGATATTTAATTCACATTTTATGTAAGTTCTTAATATGAAATTATTTGCATATAATTGTATATAAGAATTATACAATAGTGGGTAAGGGTTTGAGAGCTTTATTAGGTTATGCAACATTTTTTATGGCGATGGGGATAATTTTATCTTATTTCCTAAAGGGTACAATAGAGTTCCTTGTCGTTACAATGTTTTTGATTCTTTCATATTGCTTCTTGTGCAAGGGATGCTAGAAAATGGCGCATATACAACAATTATAATGAGAAGGTGTTAGTATGAGTACGGAAACAGATATGAGCGTCGAGCTTATGATGAATTCGGACAATCCAGAGGTGTTAATCAAGGATATGCAACCTTTCGTGGAAATGATGATGCAATATGAATGTGCACTCATGGAAATAGAGACGAAGTTAAAGGTTTTAAATAATGAATTTGCTTTGCAGCATAATCGTAATCCGTTTGAATCGATAAAATGCAGAGTGAAAAAACCTGCAAGTATTTTTGAGAAAATGAAACGAAAGGGACTTGATATCACCATAGATAATATACAGAATAATTTATCTGATATAGCAGGTGTTCGAGTTATTTGTTCGTTCCCTGAGGATATTTATGCTGTTTCAGAGCTTTTGGCAAAACAGGATGATATTAAAGTTCTTCAGGTAAAAGATTATATTAGAAATCCTAAGCCAAATGGATATAGAAGTCTGCATTTGATTGTTGAAATACCAATATTTTTGTCAAATGAAAAGAAATATGTTAAGGCAGAGGTACAATTTAGAACAATAGCGATGGATTTTTGGGCCAGCTTAGACCATAAGCTTAAATATAAGAAGGATAATCTGAAACATCCTGAGATTATTGCGCAGGAATTAAAAAAATGTGCAGATACTGCAACTGCAATGGATTACAAAATGCAGGAAATTAGAAATATGCTTGAGTAAAAGCACGAGATTTTTTCAGTAAATGCTTAAGTTAAACGAGGTATTATATGGCTAGAGAAAAATGGAAACCTGGTAATATGCTCTATCCGGTTCCTGCCGTTATGGTTACAGTAGGTGACGGAGAGGGAAATGATAATATTATTACTATTGCGTGGGCAGGGACAATTAATTCTGACCCGGCTATGGTGTCTATATCAGTTAGAAAATCCCGTTATTCACATGAATTATTATCAAAAAACGGTTATTTTACAATTAATCTTGTGACAAGAGATTTAACCTATGCAATGGATTATTGCGGTGTGAGAAGCGGAAGAGATATAGATAAATTCAGCGAAATGAAGCTAACGAAAATACCGGGATGTGAGGTTAATGTTCCATCAATCAGTGAAAGCCCGGTCAATATAGAGTGCAAGGTTAAACAGGTTTTAGAGCTTGGTACACATGATATGTTTATAGCAGAAGTATTATGTGTTACGGTTGATGATAAATATATGGATGAAACAGGCAAATTTGATTTGGCAAAAGCTGATCTTATTGCTTATTCACATGGTCAGTATTATACACTCGGAGAAAACATAGGCAAATTTGGTTATAGTGTTCAAAAGAAAAACAATTCAAAAAAATAAAATATAAAATAACGGAATAAATAAAACAAAAAATATAAAACAAAAAATATAAAACAGATATAATAAGCAAAAAATAAAACAAAATATAAAACAAAATATCAAAACTAATTAAATGGTTTATACAATGGCAAATAATAATTGACATAGTATGTATTTATATTTATTATATTTATATGGTCTGCTCCGAGAGGTAGAAAAGGAGCAAATATGTTTTGTAAAATTAACAGTAGTGCCGTCCAGGGGGTGGACGGTACTATCATAACTGTTGAAGCGGACGTTAGCGATGGATTGCCAATGTTCGCCATGGTCGGTTATCTGTCTTCTTCTGTGAAGGAAGCCGGCGAAAGAGTTAGAACTTCTCTAAAAAATTCAGGGTTTCATATGCCGCCTAAGCGCATAACAATCAATTTATCTCCTGCAGATGTTAGAAAAGATGGAACGGGATTTGACTTGCCTATAGCTATAGCTATTTTACTTTGTATGGGTAAAAACAGTAAGCTTGATATCTCAAATACGGTAATAGTGGGCGAATTGGGACTTGATGGATGCGTTCAAAAAATCCCCGGTATATTACCTATGGTTTATCATGCTGCTAAGGAAGGTTATGAGGTATGTATAGTACCTTATGAAAACAAAAAAGAGGCAGAGCTTGTCGATGGTATCAAAATTGTACCTGTAAAAAATCTGCTTGAAGCAATTAATTACATAAGTACAGGAATAATAGATATACCAAACGATGAAGAAATAAAAGACAATAATAATTTGGCATCGGTTGATTTTTCGGAAATAAGGGGACAAAAGGTTCTTAAAAGAGGAATGGAGATTGCTGCCGCAAGTATGTTTAACGTTCTTCTTTCGGGCGCACAGGGTTCGGGAAAATCCATGATTGCAAGAAGGCTGCCTACTATTCTTCCTCAAATGACCTTTGATGAGAGTGTTGAAGTTACCAAAATTTATAGTGTAAGCGGAAAACTTGACAATAGCAGTTCTTTAATAATGCAAAGACCTTTCAGGGCTCCGCATCACACAATTTCAGTAAAAGGATTGTGTGGAGGAGGAAGCATACCTAAGCCCGGAGAGGTTAGTCTTGCCCATAACGGTGTGCTTTTTTTGGATGAAATAGCAGAATTTAACAAAACAGTTCTTGAAGTTATGAGACAGCCGATGGAAGACGGACAGATATTGATTTCAAGAGTTAACGGTTCGTATATTTTTCCTGCAAATTTTATGATGGTTGCCGCCCAAAATCCGTGCCCGTGCGGTAATTATCCAAATATGAAAAAGTGCACATGTACTCCGAATGAAATAAGAAAATATCAGAATAAAATAAGTGGTCCTTTGCTGGACAGAATAGACATAAATATGCAGGTCGAACCGGTCAGCTATGAAGACATTTTTTCTATGCCTGAAGGTGAAAAATCAGAATCTATCAGATACAGGGTAGAAGAGGCAGTGGAAATTCAAAAGAAAAGGTTTGCAGATGAGATAATAAACTATAATTCTCAACTAAGCGGGAAGCTAATAAAAAAATATATAAGGCTTGGTGATAAACAGGAAGAAATACTTAAGAAATCGTTTGCCAATATGGAGCTTTCAGCAAGAGGGACGTACAGGATTTTAAAGATTGCAAGGACAATAGCCGATTTAAGCCATAATGATGAGATTTCCTCAGATAATATAAAAGAAGCAATATTTTATCGTAATAATATGGGGAGTGTGAAATTATGAGTGAAAGAAAAGATATTCTTAACTTATGGCTTAACAATCTTGATGGTGTAGGGAATAAAGCGATTAAATTCTTCAGGGATAATTTTGACAGTGTTGAAGAAATTTATGCTTGTACTGAAAATGATATAAAAAAAATAAATGAAAAATATAAAGAAAATGAGAAATGCATAAACAGAGTAAATACTGAGCAAATCATCATAAACAAAAACCTTGATAAAGCAAAAAGAATATATGAAAGATTAAAAAAATTAAATATATCTATTATATATCCCGGACATTGTGATTTTCCTGATAAACTAATGCATATTTATGATACACCTCAGATATTATATATTAAGGGGAAATTGAAGCCCAGCATAAACGATTTTGACAAAAATATTGCTATTGTCGGTTCAAGAAAAGCAGACTTGTATGGAAGGGAAATGACAGAACTGTTTTCGCGGGGATTATCCGGCAATGGAATAAATATAATAAGCGGACTTGCATATGGTATTGACGGTATAGCTCACAGGTCAGCATTGGATGCAGGAGGTTATACGTTAGGAGTTTTGGGATGTGGAATAAATGTAGTTTATCCTAGAGCAAACATTGAATTATATGCAAGAATGGAAGAAACGGGCTGTATTATATCGGAATATGGTCTGGATGTATCCCCTTGTGCAGGACTTTTTCCTTTGCGAAACAGAATTATCAGTGGGTTGTCAGATGGCGTTTTGGTTGTGCAGGCACAAAAGAAAAGCGGCTCGCTTATAACTGCCGATTATGCGCTTGAACAGGGAAAACAGGTGTATGCAATTCCGGGAAGATTATATGATGCTTCAAGTGAGGGAAGTAACAATTTGATAAAGCTTGGTGCTGTTCCTGTCACATCAGTCGAGGATATTATTGATGATTTAAATGGGGAAATAAATATATCGTGTATAAATGATAATAAAAAGATTATGGAAAATGAATCTTTTCTGGATAACTTAGAAATGGATATTTATAATTCCATGTCGCTTGAGCCTGTATATATCGAAGAAATAATAAATAAATTCAAAATAAGTACAAGCCGGGCGATAAATATATTATTTAAATTAGAAAATCTGGGACTAATTAAGCAACCGTTAAAAGGTTACTATATCAAAAGACTTTATTAAACAAATTGCATCAAATTTAAAAAAACTTGCACGCATAAAAAAAATAGTGTATAGTTGTGTGGATTTGTTAGAGTTGAATTTTAAATAAACAAATAAAAGATTTTAAATAAAACTATAAGTTAATTCTCTTATAATAGTGGGAAGGAGATAAAGACAATGCCAAATAATTTAGTTATAGTTGAGTCACCGGCTAAGGCAAAAACTATACAAAAATTTCTTGGATCCGGATATGAAGTTATAGCTTCAAACGGTCATGTGAGAGATTTGCCTAAGAGCACCATGGGTGTGGATTTCGAAAATGATTACGAGCCAAAATATATTACAATACGTGGAAAAGGTGAGCTTCTTGATAAATTGAGAAAAGCAGTGAAAAAAGCTGATAAAATATATCTTGCAACTGACCCTGACCGTGAAGGTGAGGCTATATCATATCATTTATCGGTGGCATTAAAGCTTCAGGATAAAAATTATAAGAGAATAACATTTAATGAAATAACAAAAAATGCCGTAAAGTCATCAATCAAGCAGGCTAGAGAAATAGATATGAATCTTGTTGATGCACAGCAGGCAAGACGTGTTTTGGATAGAATGGTTGGATATTCCATAAGTCCTCTTCTTTGGGAAAAAATAAAGAGAGGTCTTAGTGCCGGAAGAGTTCAGTCTGTTGCGTTGAAGCTCATCTGCGACAGGGAAAATGAGATAAGTGCATTTATACCGGAGGAATACTGGACTCTTGATGCGATGATAAAAACTGTTGAAGGCTTGAAACCGGTAGTATTCCATTACAGTAAGGACAAGGTAGATAAGGCGTTGCTTGAACAGATTAAGAAGGATGTAGATGGTGCTGATTTTGTTGTAAAGGGTATAAAAACTTCTGAGAAATCAAAAAAATCACCTGCTCCGTTTACGACGAGTACAATGCAACAGGAAGCCGGCAAGTTACTTAATTTCTCGACAAGTAAAACAATGAGAGTTGCGCAACAGCTTTACGAAGGTGTTGATATTAAGAAATATGGCACAATTGGTCTTATAACATATTTAAGAACGGATTCTGTTAGAATTTCAGATGAAGCAGCGGCTGCAGCAAAAAAATATATTATTGATAAATTTGGTGAACAATATGTTGGTGAAGAAAAAAATGCAGATAGTGGCAAGAAAATACAGGATGCACATGAAGCAATAAGACCAACCAATATTGAAATTACACCTGCAATGATAAAAGACCAGGTTTCAAGAGACCAGTTCAGACTTTATCAATTAATATATAACAGATTTCTTGCAAGTAGAATGAGCAATACCGTATATGAAACAAAGACTGTTTCTTTGGAAGCAAACGGACATACATTTAAGAGTTCTTCATCAAAGGTTGTTTTTGAAGGCTTTAAGGCTGTTTATTCTTTGGATGAAGACAAAGAAGAGTCAAACAGATTAAGCGGAATAAATGAGAATGATACATTTAAATTAAATGAACTTGTTGAAAAACAGCATTTTACTCAGCCACCCGCACATTATACTGAGTCACTACTTGTAAAAACAATGGAGGAGCTTGGCATCGGAAGACCTTCAACATATGCACCTACAATCAGTACTATTATTAATAGAAGATATGTTGTAAAGGAAAACAAGAATTTGTATGTAACAGAACTTGGTGAAGCAGTAAATACAATGATGGAAAAAGCATTCCCGGCAATAGTGGATACTGAATTTACTGCCAATATTGAGTCATTGCTTGATAAGATTGAAGCCGGTGTTATTGATTGGAAGGTTGTTATAAGAAATTTTTATCCTGATTTGGATGCTTCGGTTCAAAACGCAAAAAATGAACTTGAGCATATAAAAATTGAGGATGAGATTTCAGAGGTACAGTGTGAATTGTGCGGTAGAATGATGGTTGTAAAGTATGGACCTCATGGAAAGTTTCTGGCATGTCCGGGATTTCCGGAATGTAAAAATACAAAGCCGCATTTTGAAAAAATTGGTGTAGCATGTCCTTTGTGTAATGGTGAAGTTGTATTAAGAAAGACAAAAAAGGGTAGAAAATATTACGGATGCATAAAGGCACCTGAATGTAATTTTATGTCATGGGCTAAGCCTACAGATAAGAAATGTCCGGAGTGCGGAACCTATTTGGTGGAAAAGGGCAATAAACTTTTGTGTGCAAAAGAAGGCTGCGGTTATACATGTTCAAAATAAAATAATAAATATTTAGTGGTAAAAATAAATTTATGTTGATGATAACCACTAAATATGGTAGTATTATTATCGTATAAAATCATAATGTGATTTTATACGATAATTTTTTTTGTTAATTTGACGATATAATCTATGAAATTATAAATTTGTTCGTAAATGGATTTTCGAACGCATAACATGTGACTCAAAAAAGGATTTGTGAGATTGCTCATGAGTCCTTGTTTTCCGATACGGAGAAAGTAAGGAGGAATTGGATGATTACATCAGGTATTTATAATTATGTGAATATTCTGGACAAAGCGGCAGATGCTGCAAATTTTAGAAATGAGCTTATATCTAATAATATTGCAAATGTCGACACACCAAATTACAAAAGAAAAGATATTGATTTTGAATCTGTTCTCCAGGCTGAGTTAGCGGGAGAAAAGACTTTGTACCAGGCTGTAAAGTCGGCAAATAACGATTTGTCTACACTTGACCCACAGGTATATACGGATAATTCATCATTATCATACAGACTTGACGAAATTGCGAATGCAGATTTGTCAGAGCTTACAGCTACTACTTTTGTGGATTATGCAAATGTGGATTACAGGCTTGATGGAAACAATGTTGATATTGCAACGGAAGAAGCATATCTTGCAGAAAACCAAATTAGATATCAGGCATTGGTTGACATGATGAATCAGGAGTTTTCAAGATACAAGTCAGTAATGAGCTCATCATCGTAATGATGATTGTCTTATATGATTTGTGTATAGTGAAAGGAAGGATTTAAATGGGAGTTTTTTCAGCTATGAATGTTGCTGCAACCGGCATGACGGCTCAGCAGCTTAGAATGGATATAATATCAGAAAATATAGCAAATGCTAATACAACAAGAACGGAAGACGGAACACCTTACAGAAGAAAAACAGTTGTTTTTGCGGAAAGGGATCTCACATCCTTTGATAATATTCTTAGCGGATATATGCATCAATATAAGCCTAATGGAGTTAAAGCAACACAGGTTGTACGGGATATGTCTGATTTAAGACTTGTATATGAACCGGACAATCCGGATGCAAATGAGGATGGTTACGTGGAATATCCTAATGTTGATACTGTTACGGAAATGACTAACCTTATTGACTCAAGCAGAGCATATGAAGCATCAGTGACATCTTTTAATGCTTCAAAAAGTCTTGCGATGAAGGGTTTAGAGTTGTTTGGTTAATTATTTCTTGACTTTAAACGGAATATATAAAGATAGATTTACAGAATAGGGGTAAATAATATGGCTATAACACCGGTAAATTTAAGCGTTGATGACTTTTCAGCTATCGGAAGTGTTTATGACAGCGGAATGAAAAAAACAGAAGGTACAGCTTCGTTTGATTCGATTTTGTCAGCGGCAGTTGACATGTATAAAGAAGCAGATACATTGCAGAAAAAAGCGGAAGAAGCTGAAATGAGTTTCGCACTTGGTTATACAGACAGTATTCATGACTTGGCTGTAGCTCAGCAAAAGGCCAATATTTCATTGCAATATACCGTGAAGGTTACAAATTCTGTTGTAACTGCATATAAAGAATTGATGAATATGCAATTATAATGTATAATAAATTGTTGTTGTCTGTTGATGACGAATATTGTCTCGTGTGTGCAGATGATAAAATTTGCAAAAGAAGGTTAAGGGTTATTTTATGGCTGAATGGTTTAGACAACTACCATCAAAGATAGTTGAGTTTTGGAAAAAATACACAGTAAAACAAAAAACAATATTCTTTTCTGTTCTTGCGGCTGTCATTGTTACATTGATAGCTTTAGTTGCTGTGCTCAACAGAACAACTTATGTTTCTCTTGCAACTTTTGATAATACTGCATCTACTGCAAAAGCTGAAGCTATTCTTACTGAAAATAATATAGTTCACAGAGTGTCAAATGATGCATTAAGAATAGAAGTTGCTGAAGACCAGGTATCACAGGCAAGACTTTTGCTTGGTGAAAACGGTATCAGTTCTGATGTAAATGATATAGATAATAATTGGCTGTTTGATAACGGACTTACGACAACTGATTCTGAAAAAAGACTTAAACAGAAAATTAAGCTTGAGTCGGATATGGAAAATACAATAACAAGCATAGAAGGAATCAATAAAGCAAGAGTAACAATTAACCTTCCGGATAACACAAACAGTATATATGCATCGGAACAGAATGCATCCGTAAGTATTATGATTAATACAAGCTCTAATTTTCAGGCGGACAAGGCTGTTCAGAGCATAAGTGAATATGCAAAATCATGTGTTGGAAATGATGATACTACGGATATTACTATTATTGACAATCAGGGAAATCTGTTGTTTTCGGGTTCAAACAATTCGT
Source organism: uncultured Lachnospiraceae bacterium (assembly GCA_945787485.1). Lineage (GTDB taxonomy): Bacteria > Bacillota > Clostridia > Lachnospirales > Lachnospiraceae > Coprococcus_C. The sequence continues at coordinate 16,130 of CALZHV010000002.1, read as the reverse complement.
CAAACGTATCTGCAAGTATTCTGATTGAACAACAGGTTGAGGATTATTATAATGGTAAGTTATGGAATCTGATGGTCAATTCAGGAGTTTATGATGAAGTTGCGGTATCATCAAATCTTGCCGTTAATTTATCAGAAGAAGAAAAACTTAATGTCGAATATTATTCAAATGATGAGGATGATACCGGTCCAAAATCTACGCATTACTATTATGTTGCAGAAAATGTTGACGGAACTGGTGGTGTAGTTGGTACAGATGAAAATGATGAGGAAATAACTGATTATGATCTTTTGGATAATGCTAACGGACAATCATCGCTTACACTTTTAAAAGAAACTTATGAGACGAGTTCAACTACAACCAAGACGGTAGAGCCTGTAGGAAAGGTTGACCTGACCAATTCAAGTATGGCTATGTATCTTGTTAAATATCAGATATATAATGAAGAGGATATGGAAAAGGAAGGACTTCTTGAAGGAACAACCTTTACAGAGTTTAAAGCTGCAAATTCCGAGCCGTCTGAAGAAATAAATAATGCAGAGCTTGTTGCAATGCTTGCTCAGGCAACGGGCATGAAAGAAAATAAAATATATATTGTTGAGAGAGTTGTGCCGGTATTTTATCCGAAAGAAAAATCTTCTGTACCGGTACAAAGTATTATTTCTATTTTACTTGCGCTCCTTATAGGCGGAATGCTTTTGTTTGTTGTATTTAAGGGCATGAAACCTGAAGAGGTAGTGGAGATTGAACCGGAGCTTTCTGTAGAAGCATTGCTTGCTACAACTAAGGAAAATCAGTCTCTTGATGATATTGAATTTAGTGATAAATCTGCTACGAGAATGCAGATTGAGAAATTTGTAGATGAAAATCCGGAAGCGGTTGCTTCGTTACTTAGAAACTGGTTAAACGACGATTGGGAGTGATAAGATGGCAGTTAAAAGTAATTCTTCGACAGAAATATCAGGAATCCAAAAGGCTGCAGTTTTGTTAATTGCTTTAGGACCTGAAAAATCAGCAGAAGTATTTAAACATTTAAAAGATGATGAAATTGAACAATTGACTTTGGAGATTGCCAACACTAAAAGTGTTTCTGCAGAAATAAGAGATAAAGTCTTAGATGAATTTTACGAAGTATGTCTTGCACAACAGTATATTGCCGAAGGCGGTATTGCTTATGCAAAAGAGCTTTTGGACAAAGCTCTTGGGGCAGAACGTGCAAGGGATGTTATCGGAAGACTTACTGCGTCACTTCAGGTTAGACCATTTGAATTTGTCAGAAAGGCTGATGCTTCTCAATTGTTAAACTTTATACAGGATGAGCATCCATAGACGATTGCACTTATATTGTCATATTTGCCGCCGGCACAGGCTGCGGCTGTTGTAAGTGCTCTTGAACCGGAAAAACAGGCAGATGTAGCAAAGAGAATTGCAATGATGGATAGAACGAGTCCTGATGTCATCAAAGAAGTTGAAAAGGTACTCGAAAAGAAACTTGCATCTTTGGTAAATCAGGATTACACAATTGTTGGTGGTGTTGATTCTATCGTAAGTATCCTGAATACGGTTGACCGTAGTACAGAAAAACATATTATGGAGACATTGGAGATAGAAGAACCGGAATTGGCAGACGATATCAGAAGAAAGATGTTTGTATTCGAGGATATTCTTCTTTTAGATAATCGTTCAATTCAGACAGTATTAAGAGAGGTTGATAATAACGAACTTGCAATTGCACTTAAAAATGCAAATGAAGATGTTCAGAAGATGATATTTGACAACCTTTCATCCAGACTTGCAACAATGATTAAGGAAGATATGGAATTTATGGGACCTGTTAAGCTTAAAGATGTTGAAGAGGCACAGCAGAAGATTGTTAATATAATCAGAAGACTTGAGGATTCAGGAGAAATTGTCATTTCACGTGGTGGAGGTGACGAGATAGTTGTCTAATTACTTTAAAGCAGGACTTGTATCTGCCAATACACTTAAAAGTGAAATCAGCGAACCTTTTATATTGGACGTATCAAAAAAATTTGCCAATATTGATAATAGCAATTCAAAAATAATTCGTCCTCTTGAAGAAAAACAGGATGATAAAGAAGATGATTCTGACAGTCAAAATCAGGAGCTTTTAAATGATGCTATGGAACTTGCTGAAAATCTTAGGAGTGAAGCCAGACAAAATGCAAATTCAATAATTGAGCAGGCAAAAGCCGAGGCTGAACAGATAAAGGAAGAAGCATACAAAGAAGCTTATGAAAAAGGACTTTCAGACGGAGCAATGGAAGCGGCAAAAAGAGGAGATGCTTACATAGAAAATCTTCAGAAAGAACATGAACTCTTTTTGGAACAAATAAATGAAGAAACGAAAAATAAGGTTGCTGAATCAGAAAAAGAACTTGTTGATTTTACTTGCAAAGTAATTGAAAAATTTACCGGAATATTGGTAGATGATTATAAATCTGTATTGCTTTATATGATGAATAATGCAATATCGGACGAAGAGACAAGCACAAAATTTGTAATCAGGGTTTCTGAAGAAAATTATGATTATGTTTATGAAAATAAAGAAAAAATAAGCGGAGCAACTAATCCGAATATTGATATTGAAATTTTCGGAGATGCAAAATTAGAAAACAGGCAATGCATTATTGAAACAGATAATGGAATAATTGATTTGTCGATGAATATTCAAATTGATAATCTGATAACGGCAATAAAATTAATTACACAATAATATAAATCATAAACAGCAACAATTATGTTGCTGTTTATTTCTATAGGTGTGGTAACATGGGATATACGTATGATATAGAAAAATTGAATAGTTTAATTAACAAAAAATATATCATGTACTATGGACGTGTAAACAAAGTTGTAGGGCTTACTGTTGAGTCTGTCGGACCTCCGTGCAAACTGAATGATCTTTGTGAAATAATATCCAAGGATGAAACAACAAAAGTTATGGCATCTGTTGTCGGATTTAAGGATAACAGAGTTTTGCTTATGCCGTTTGACTCGGTTGACGGTATAGGATTGGGGGCAAAAGTAAAAAATACAGGAGAAGTGCTTAAGGTTAAGGTTGGCAGAGATTTACTTGGACGAGTGCTTGACGGTATCGGAAGACCGATTGACGAAAAACCGCTTAATGTAGAAGCAGAATATCCTATTGATGAACAGCCACCGGATCCTTTAAAAAGAAAACTTATTGATGAAGTTCTTCCGCTTGGTGTCAAAGCGGTGGATGGGTTGCTTACAATTGGAAAAGGACAAAGAATAGGTATTTTTGCAGGTAGTGGTGTTGGAAAAAGTACATTGCTTGGCATGTTTGCAAGAAATACAAAAGCTGATATAAATGTAATCGCACTTATCGGAGAGCGTGGAAGAGAAGTAAGGGAATTTATTGAGAGAGACCTTGGCGAAGAAGGAATGAAAAGGTCTGTCGTAGTTGTTGCAACGTCGGATAAGCCGGCACTTATTAGAAATAAAGCTGCCAAAACAGCGACAGCGATAGCTGAATATTTCCGTGACCAGGGCAAAGATGTACTTTTGATGATGGATTCACTTACAAGATTTTCTCAGGCACAAAGAGAAATTGGACTTGCTTCGGGAGAACCGCCTGTAACAAGAGGATATCCGCCTTCTGTTTATTCGGAATTACCAAGGGTGCTTGAAAGAGCCGGAAATACGTTTGATGGTTCTATTACAGGATTATATACAGTTCTTGTTGACGGTGATGATTTTAATGAACCTATAACTGATACTGCAAGAGGTATTTTGGACGGACATATTGTTTTGTCAAGAAAACTGGGATATAAGAATCATTATCCTGCGATAGATATACTTGCAAGTATATCAAGATGTATGAGTTCGATTGCTACAAAAGAACATAAGAAAGATGCAGGAATGCTTAAAAATGTCCTCGCAACATACAATGATGCAGAGGATTTGATAAATATTGGAGCATATAAAGCCGGTTCCAACAAGGATATTGATTATGCCATTTCAAAAATCAATGATGTTAATGCGTTTTTGAGACAGGATGTCGACAGCAAATTTTTGTTTGAAGATGAATGTAAAATGTTGGCTGATATTTTTAATTAATAATTTGCGTGGTGGTAATTATGGCAAAGTTTTTTTATAGAATGCAAAATATACTGGATATTAAGCTTAAACTTGAAGAATCAGCACGTCAGGAGTATGCAGATGCGAGAATTAGACTGAATGAGGAAGAAGAAAAGCTTGAAAAATTAAAACAACGCAAGGAAAAGTATTATGCAGAATATAATGAAGCGATTTTAGGACGGTTGGATAAGATAAAAATAGATGAATGTGCCAATGCCATAGTTGTTATGGATGATTACATAGAAACACAGAATCTTCAGGTTAAAAAGAGAAGCAGAGAGCTTGAAAAAGCAAGATTAAAGCTTAATGAAGTTATGCAGGAAAGAAAAATGCATGAAAAATTGAAAGAAAAGAAATTTGAAGAGTTTCTTGTTGAATTGAATGCTCAGGAAAACAAAGAAACGGATGAAGTGGTTAGTTATCAGTTTAATGCAGCAAATCGGGAGGAAGAGTAAATGGCAAATAAAAATAATAACAAAGAAAAAGAAGGCGGTTCAAAGGTTGCTAATGTTTTGACTGCCATATTTATGCTTACTACGTTTGCTTTGGCCATGGCATTGCTTATAAAGTGCGATGTTGGTGGTTTTGGAAGTACGGTTTTAAGACCGGTATTTAAGAATGTTCCTGTTATTAATAAATTGTTGCCGCCACCTTCAGATGAGGAGGTTGCAAAAGAAAGCGACTATCCATACGATACGTTGGAGGAAGCTTTGAATCAGGTTGAAATTCTAGAGGGTACAATAAAAGCAAAAGATGCCGATATTAAAGCTCTTAGCGATAAACAGGAAGAATTGTTAAAGGAAATTGAACGTTTATCGAAGTTTGAAGAGGAGAAAAAAACGTTAGAAGAAGAAAAAATTAAATTTTATCAAGAAATAGTCTATGGAGAAACGGCTCCAAGTACCGATACATATATTGAGTGGTATAATCAATTGGATCCTGAATATGCCGAACAGGTATACAGAGAAGTGATTTCTGCTAAACAGGCTGATGAGGAAATCAAGGAACTTGCAGAGACATATGCAAGCATGGATAGTAAAAAGGCTGCTAAAATATTGGAAAACATGAAAAACGACCTTGATACGGTAGCCTTGATTTTAAGTAATGTGGAAACAGCAGCAAGAGCAAAAATCCTTAATGAAATGGATCCGGAATTGGCGGCATCAATTACGAAGAAGCTTATGCCGTAAATGCCATATCAAAATATGAAAGGAGGACAAGAAATGTTTACAATATCAAATGTAGGAATCGGACAGATGGATTTTTCATCAAAAAATACACAAACAGGAAAAACATCTAAGGATAATGCTTCTGATTCTTTTGCCAGTGTAATGGATTTGGCATCGGGAAGTACATCAACAACGGATTCTTCCGACAGAGTAAATGATTACACAGAGTCATACAAGAAAAATGATATCGACAAAATTTCTTCAAAGGATAACGTTGAAACAGATGCCGGAAAAACAGATGACTATAGAGTAGAAGATAAGAAAATCGAAAAGACAACTGACAATATTGATGATAAAAAGCCTGAAGTTTGCGAAAAAGATGAAGATGACGTTCTTGTTCAAAAAGTTGCGGAAACGTTGGCTGATTTTATCAATCAGATTTCCGAAATCTTAAATGTTGATGTGGAGGAAATCAAAGGCGCACTGGAAGAGCTTAATATGGATGTTTCTGACCTTGTTGACCAGGGGTCGCTTAAGCAGCTTGTATTAAAAATTTCAGGTATTCAAGAGGTTGATTTGCTTATAAACGAAGATTTGAATATGCAAATGAATCAGATACAAAATGAGCTTGAAAATCTTTTGAATCAGTTTGAAGGTAATTTGAAGGAATTTATATCAAATAATTTTGAACAAATTAACTCGAGTATGTCAGATGAATTAAATTCGCAAAACAAAGGAATAGTGCTTGGAAATGTTGCACAAGATATTGAACCTGATTATTCAAACGATGATATCAATATGAGAAAAATGAATGCGGGCAGTGAGAATAGTGAAATTCAAGGTTTAAAAAACGAAGCTTCTCTTGTAAATGAAACAATGTCGAATGAAGCAAATTTTCAATCAGACAGCAGCAAAGATTTTGGTAACCAAAATAATTCTAATAACGGCATAGTTGAAAATCTTAATCAGGCAATTGATAATATGGTTCAAAATGATATTGCATTTGAGGATATTGAGGGTATTGATGACATTCAACAGGCTGATATTATTAGACAGGTTATTGAAGAAATTAAAGCTTCGGTTTCAAAAGAAACAACATCGCTTGAGGTAATGCTTAATCCTGCAAGCCTTGGAAAGGTACATATTACGGTTGCAAATAAGAATGGTTCAATGCAGGCACAGATTGTAGCAGAAACGGAAGCTGCAAAAAATGCCATCGAAAGTGGGATAGCATCACTTAAGGAGGCTTTTGAAAATCATGAACTTAAAATTGATGCAATTGAAGTAATGGTTGGCACATACCAATTCGGAGAAACTGACAATCAACAGCAATATGAGCAACAGCAACAATCAGAGAAAACATCAGGAAATATTAATCTGAATGAAGATATTGATTCCGATGAATTAAGTGAAGCGGAACAAATTGAAATTCAGATGATGCAGACAATGGGTAACACAGTTAGTTATACTGTTTAATGGAAAGGAGAGATAATATGGCATCAGTAAACGGAATAGACACATCTGCGGCAGCAAGCGTAAACACATCAGCTAAAGGTAGTGACACTTCATCATCATTAGATAAAGATGCGTTTTTACAGTTGCTCGTAACCCAGATGAAATATCAGGATCCAATGAATCCGGGAGACAGCACAGAATATATGTCACAGCTTGCACAGTATTCGGCACTTGAAGCTACAATGAATATTGGAGATGCTGTTGAAAAAGGAAATGCACTTAATCTTGTTGGAGAATACGTAATAATGAATACAACTGATTCAGCAGGAAATACAACACAGATTAGCGGACTTGTTCAATATGCAACAGTTAAAGACGGGGACGTAATGTTATGTATTAATGATAATTATTATCCGGCATCAGATTTGGATTCTGTAGTTGATTATGATTATTATTTGTATCTCAAAGAACATGAAAACGAAAATGTTGAACAACCGGAAGAAAACACTGCTGAATAATCAAGTTGTAAAAAAGTGATGTTATTATTGTTAAGTGATAACAAAATAAATCCGATAATATCAATAGGGAGGCGGTAATATGACAGATTTTAATAAAGGTCCCCTTTCTATACAGCAGGCAACTGATATATTTGTCAATAAGAATACTTCATACAAAAGCAAACAAACTTCCGATGGAATAATGAATTTTGAACAGTTTTTGTTTGAGGCGTCCGGTAAAGTTGATGAAGTAAAATTTTCAAAACATGCAAACCAAAGACTTGAAAGCAGAAATATTAGCTTGTCGGATGAACAGATGCAACGATTAAATGATGGAGTGAATCGCGCCAGAAATAAAAGTATAAATGAATCCCTTGTCATGATGGATGATTTGGCTTTTATAGTAAGCGTGAAAAATAACACAGTTGTAACTGCATTGGAAACGGATGAGGACAATAGTGTATTTACAAATATCGACGGAGCAGTAATAGTATAAGCAGCCGGACCTGATTTGGAGGCTGTGATCCCTGAATGACAGACGGGATTTTAAGAAATGGAGGGAAAAAGTTATGATGAGATCACTGTATTCTGGTGTAGCAGGTCTTAAATCACACCAGACAAAAATGGACGTAATTGGTAATAATATTGCCAACGTAAACACAATAGGTTTTAAATCATCATCAGTTATGTTCAGAGATGTTTTATATCAAACAACTCAGACAGCAACAGGTGCAACACGTGCTACAGGTGGTACAAATGCATCACAGATAGGTCTTGGTACTAAGGTTTCAACTATTCAGACAGCAATCACTGAAAATGGTGCAGCGCAAAGTACTAACAATCCTTATGATTTGATGATTAATGGTGAATCATTCTTTATTGTAAGCAGAAACGGAACAAATGTATTTACCAAAGTTGGTTCTTTTGGTGTAGACGGTTCGGGATGTCTTGTTACAGGTAACGGTTACCAGGTAATGGGCTGGCAGGTAGACCCTAGTGACCCTACTATTATCAAAAAGGAAAAGGTTTCAGCTCTTTATCCCGAATCAGAAGAAAACAAGGTTTCATCACCTGAACAGACAAGCAAGGCATATATGAAAGGTAATATTGATTTTACAGATGAAGAACTTGTTTCTGAGGATGGTAAATTTGTATCTGTTTCAATTTATGATTCGCTTGGATATTCTTATAGCGTAAACTTCAGATTGACACAGGATGAAACAGTGGAGGATAAATCTGAATATACTCTTGAAATTGTTTCGATAAAGGATGCTAATAATGTATCTATTCTCGGGGCTGATGATCCTACAACTCCTGATGTTGTTGAAGGCGGATATGAAGCAAAATTAGGCGATGGTAATTCAATAAAATTAAAATTTGATGCTGATACAGGTAAATTTGTATACGCAGGAGAAGAAGGAAAAACAACATCACTTCTTACAATTACACCAACAGGCGATAAAGGTGATGTATTTAAATCAAGAGTAAATGGTGAAAATGTAGAAGGTGTTACAATTGATTTCTCTAATCTTACCATGTTTGAGTCAGACGGAACATCAACAGCAAAAATGGTAAGAGGTGGTACTGATTCAACAGGCGGCGGACGTTCAATGGGTACACTTAATGATATAAGTATTAATACATCAGGTAAAATATATGGTGTATACAGCAATGGTGAGACAAAGCTTTTAGGACAGATTGCAGTTGCAACATTTACAAATCCTATGGCATTAGAGTCTATAGGTGACAGTATGTATACAACCACTCAAAACTCAGGTGATTTTGATGGCATAGGTGAAGCAATTGATGAATCATCAGGCTCAATGTCTCAGGGTGTATTGGAAATGTCTAATGTAGATTTGTCAGCAGAATTTACTGAAATGATTACTACTCAGAGAGGTTTTCAGGCAAATTCAAGAATAATAACAACATCAGATTCGATGCTTGAGGAACTTGTAAATCTTAAGAGATAATAAGTGATTTTAATCAATATATAACATTTGAAAAGGGTATATATTCCATAGGGATGTGTACCTTTTTCCTTTTTTACATTGTTTTATGTGAACTATATTTTTATAGACATAAAAGTTGTCTTATGATATAATACATGTATTTAGTGGGATTATGTCGTGCTGTGTAGAAATATAATATTTATTCACATCAGAGTTTTGTAAATTGTTTTTGAAAGGTGAAATTAATGATTGAAGTTACCAGATTAAAGGGCACTAAAATTATAATAAATGCTGAGATGATTGAAACAATTGAAGAAACTCCGGATACTGTCATTACATTAATAAATGGCAAGAAATATGTAATAAATGAAAAAAGCGACATTGTAACACAGCTTGTTATCGATTACAAAAGGAAGATATATGCTTTGCAATAAAGTATATTAAGAGGTGAATAGAGTTGGATATAGCTTCTATAGTAGGATTAATTGCCGCACTTGCCCTTATGATTTTCGGTATGGTTAACGGTAAGGGATTTGGTGTTATCTTTGATAGTTTTATACATATCCCTTCTGCACTCATAACATTTGGTGGTGCTTTTGGTGCAGTTTTGGCAATGAATCCTCTTAAAGATTTCATTACCGGTCTTAAGTCTTTTTTGCTTATATTGAAGACTCCAAAACAAAATGAAATAGATACAATAAAATCAATTATAGATTTATCAAATTTAGCAAGACGTGAAGGCCTTCTTGCACTTGAGGAATCAGCTAATAATCTTGATGATGATTTTATGAAAAAAGGTGTAATGCTTATAGTCGATGGTACTGACCCTGAGCTTGTAAGAAGTATTCTTGAAGCGGAGCTTATAAACATTGATGCAAGACACCAGGAAAATATAGGCTTTTGGAAAAATGTTGGTGCTATGGGTCCTGCCTGGGGTATGATTGGTACTCTTATCGGTCTTATTAACATGCTTAAGGATCTTTCTGATCCTGATTCGATTGGTCCTAACATGGCAACAGCACTTATTACTACTTTGTATGGTTCTGTTCTTGCAAACTGGATTTCTACACCTGTTGCAAACAAACTGACAAAGCAAAATAATATGGAAATCAAGCTTAAAGAAGTTATGATAGAGGGTATATTGTCTATTCAGGCAGGTGAGAACCCAAGAGTTATTGAAGAAAAGCTCAAATCATTCCTTTCACCAAGTGACAGAAAGAGCTTTGGTGAAGAAGGTGGTGGCGAATAATGGCTAAGAGAAAAGAAATACCACCTGAGGAAGGGTCACCGGCATGGATGGCCACGTTCTCAGATCTTATGAACCTGCTGTTGTGCTTTTTCGTGTTGCTTTTTGCAAGTTCAACAATGGATGCAGGAAAGATACAAAAGATTGCAGCATCTTTTAATAATTCTACATTTAGTATACTTGATTCATCCAATGTATCATTGTTAAACGGTGAACTTATGTCTGCCGGTGTAATGCAGATACCGGATATTGAGGCGATTATGAAGGCTGCCGGTAAAAATATTGAGGGTGATACAGGAGAGGAGTCCATATCTTCAAACAGTGATGCTGAAAAACTTTCAGATGAAGAATTAAGACAGGAGTTTGAAGAAAGAGGCGAAGAACAGTCTGAAGAATTATATGATGAAGTTATTCAAATGACAGAGTCATATAGTATAAATGACCAGATTGTAATTAATTATACGTCTCAATATGTTGAGCTTAATCTCAATGGTTCAATTCTTTTTGAATCAGGTAAGGCAGAGGTAAGAGAAGATTCAAAATTATTCCTGCAAAAAATTGCAAGTATTTTGGTTAAATATAAAAATAACATAATTGAGATAGAAGGACACACCGATAATGTCCCGATTTCCACAGCAAGATATGAAAATAACAGGGCACTTTCCACAGAAAGAGCCAGAAATGTTTATGAATATATTGCTTCGCAGGAAAATTTCATTGACAGTAATATGAAAATTGCCGGTTATGGAGAGAGCAGACCGATTGCATCAAATGCAACGGCAGAAGGTAGGGCAAGAAACAGAAGAGTAGTAATTAAAATATATAACAGACAAAATTCGTATCAATAATAAAGCTATCAATTATTATTGTATATTGGAGGGAAAAATATGAAGAAAAATCTTGTAACGGTTGTTATTTTGGCAATCAGCATAATAAACTTGTTCTTTAATATTTTACTTGTGTTCGTTTTTGTGCCATCAACGACCAAGGTTAATAAGCTTGTTACGGAAATATCTAAGGTTTTGGATATAGAAATTGCAGCAAAGAATGCCGAAAATGGCGGCTTGGTTGATGTGAGTAATCTTGCGGCATTTCAGTTAGAACAAAGCAATCCTATCAATTTGGCAGTTGATCCTAATGAAGCTGATGCAGATAATAAGATTCATGCTGTACAGTATGGCATGACTATTAATTTAAATAAAACAGCAGCTGATTATGAGACTGTAAATCAAACATTAACTGACTCAACAGCTTTGATTTATGATATGACAAGAGATATCATAGGAAAGTATACATACAGTCAGGCTATAGACGTTGAAGTTCAGCGTGAAATCAAGGAAGAAATATTAAAGTCTTTACAGGATACATTTAATACAGATACAATTTATTCGGTAAGCTTTTATAATTGGGTTGCACAATAACATTTTAAACCAGGGAGGTGAGATGTGTGGCAGACGTACTCTCACAAAATGAGATTGACAATTTATTAAAGCAGTTAAGCTCAGGTGAACTGGATGTAGATGATATAGAGGATTCCAAAAGTGTAAAGGTTAAGGAGTATGATTTCTCCAGACCGGCTAAATTCTCTAAAGAACATCTTAGAACTCTTGAAATTATCTTTGAACATTTTGGCAGACTTATAAGCAGTAATTTGCCGGCATATCTCAGAAAAAATGTTCAGGTTGAGGTTATGAACTCAGAGGCGGTAACGTATTCAGAGTTTTCAAACGCATTATCAAATCCGGTTTTGCTCGGAGTTGTTAATATGTATCCTCTTACAGGTAATATTGTTATAGAAATTGCAACCAATTTAGGTTATACTATGATAGATAGGTTGTTAGGCGGTGTTGGAGAACCGCTTGACAAGTCAAGAGACTTTTCCGAAATTGAGTTATCTATTCTTGAAAGGATATTTAACATTATTATAGATTTGCTAAGAGAACCATGGGCGAACGTTGTGGAGATTGCACCGCATTTGGAAAGAATAGAAACCAATTCTCAATTTGCACAAATAATTTCTCCTTCAGAAATGATTGCCATAGTTACAATAAATGTAAATATCGGTGGTGTTGAAGGATTGATGAATGTATGTCTTCCATATATTACTCTGGAAGACGTAATGGATAAGCTTAATACAAAATATTGGTTCTCTACTATGCAGGACAGAGATGAAACGAGCTATTCGGATGTAATTGAAACTGCTATTAACAAGGCATTAATTCCTGTTTCGGCAGAGTTGGGAAGAAGTACAATAACAGTTTGGGATTTTATGAATCTTCAGCTGGGAGATGTAATAAAGCTTAATAAAGGTATAGAAGAAGAAATGGATGTATATGTTGGCAATATTGTTAAATTTAAATCATTGCCTGGTTCCATTAACGATAATTATGCAGTTAAAATTACAGAAATAATAAGAGAGGAGGAATAAAGAAGCATGGATGGAATGCTTTCTCAAGAAGAAATCAATGCACTACTAAGTGGTGGACTTGATTCGGGTTCATCTGGAAATGACAATACGCTTTCTGATGAAGAAAAAGATGCGGTTGGCGAGATATCCAATATATGTATGGGTACTGCTGCAACAACACTTTATTCCTTAGTTAATCAAAAAGTATTGATAACAACACCTGTTGTTCAAATTACAAATTGGCAAAAGATGACTTCTGAATACATAAAGCCATGTGTGTTTATCAATATTTTGTATAAGGAAGGTATTGACGGAAATAATTTCCTTATACTTAAAGAAGATGATGTAAAAATAATTACTGATTTGATGATGGGTGGAGATGGACTTAATCCTGCACCTGAATTGTCAGAATTGCATTTTAGTGCCATATGTGAAGCAATGAATCAGATGATGGGTTCTTCGGCAACATCATTATCGTCAATGCTTAATAGAAAAATTGATATAAGTCCTCCTGAAGCTGAACTGGTTGATATGGCAGGAGATATTGGTGCCAATAAGATATCGGCATTCATGGAAGGTGATTTCGTTACGGTAACCTTCAATATGGCTATTGGAGATTTGGTTGACAGTACAATAATGCAACTTTATCCTATAGCTTTTGCGAAGGATTTATATAAAATGTTCAGTGGCAAAGAGGAGGAACCTCCTAAGAAAGAAGAACCAAAGGCTCCGGCCGCTGGCACACAACAAAATAATAGTGGACAAGCTGCTAATTCAATGATGCCTGATTCAGGCATGATGAATCCGGGCATGATGAATCCGGGTATGATGAATCCGGGCATGATGAATGCAGGCATGATGAATCCGGGTATGATGAATCCGGGTATGATGAATCCGGGTATGATGAATTCGGGCATGATGGGACAGCCTGATGTAAATGTACAAAATGTTCAATTCCAGGCATTTAATCCAATGATTAATCCATCATTACAACAGGAAAATATTGATTTGATTATGGATGTTCCTTTGGAAGTATCTGTAGTTCTTGGCAGAACTAAGAAATCAATTAAAGAAATACTTGAATTTGCACCCGGTACTATTATAGAGCTTGATAAGCTTGCCGGTGAAGCAATAGATGTTATGGTAAATCAAAAGCTTGTAGCAAAGGGAGAAGTAGTGGTTATTGAAGAAAGTTTTGGTATTAGAATTACTGAAATAATAAAAGAGAAAGCGTAAAAAGAAGGAGATAAATTATGGCAAAAAGTATACTTATTTGTGATGATGCAGCATTTATGAGAATGATGATCAAGGATATCTTGGTTAAGAATGGTTATAATATTGCAGCCGAGGCTGAAAATGGCATTAAGGCAGTAGAAAAATATAACGAGACAAAGCCTGATCTTGTCTTGATGGATATTACTATGCCTGAAATGGATGGTATACAGGCACTTAAGCAGATTAAGGCTGCCGACCCAAATGCCAGCGTAGTTATGTGTTCAGCTATGGGACAGCAGGCAATGGTTATTGAATCGATTCAGTCAGGTGCAAGAGACTTCATTGTTAAGCCTTTCCAGCCGGATAGAGTATTAGAGGCTGTTAAGAAGGCAGTTGAATAAAATGATTGTTGTATTAACTGGATTTTCAAGTAGCTTAAGTTCCGCATGGAATATTATTTCTTTAATTTTAATTTTTATATTTGTGCTTGCTTTGGCCTATTTTAGTACTAAGATAATCGCAAAATATCAAAGTAACACATTGAATTCAAAGAGTAACATTAAAATTATTGAGAGCTTCAGAGTTGGAAATAATAAGTATATTGCCATTGCAGAAATTGCAGGTCAGTATTATGCTTTGGCAATCGGAAAAGATGAGATAAATCTTATTGGTACGTTGGATAAAGATAATATTATAGACAGACAAAGTACATATAATGTCAATAAAACGTCTTTTAAAGATATATTATCTAAAGTAAAAAATAATAATTCTAACGAACAGATAAACAAAGAATCATCTGAATTGTTCGAGGATGATAATAAAAGTAGGGATAAAAATGAAAAATAGGATAATAAGTAGCAAGGTTACTAAAATAATAGTGTTATTTATTGTTGCAATTTTGGTTGTTTTTCATGGAACAAGCTCTTATGCTACAAATATTGAACCGGATACGGATGCAGAAGAATCGTTTGATGAAGGGGTTAATGATCCGGAAGATGGTATGTCGGTCGGTCTGACATTAAATACCAATTCTGATGAAACAACTCTTTCCGGAACGTTGCAAATACTGCTCTTAATTACGGTTATATCGATTGCTCCATCAATATTGGTGATGGTGACTTCGTTTACCCGAATAATAGTTGTTTTTCACTTTTTGAGAACCGCTATCGGTACGCAGTCTTCGCCTCCTAATAATGTATTGATAGGGCTTTCATTGTTTTTAACACTATTTATTATGAGTCCTGTATTTTTACAGATAAAAAATGAAGCGGTTGACCCGCTTACAGCAAATGAAATAACACAGGAACAGGCACTCGAAAACGCAATTGAGCCTTTGCGTGAATTTATGTTTAATCAGGTAAGAGAAGATGATGTCAGATTATTTATGGACATTGCGAAGATAGATTTTGTAGATTCACTTGATGAAATACCGACAACAGTTTTGATACCGGCTTTCATCATATCGGAATTAAGAGCTGCATTTATAATCGGATTTCTTATATATATTCCGTTTATTGTTATTGATATGGTTGTTGCATCGGTGCTTATGTCGATGGGTATGATGATGCTTCCACCGACAACAATATCGATGCCGTTTAAAATATTGCTTTTTATATTGGCAGATGGCTGGAATCTTGTTGTTGGCGAGCTTGTAAAATCCTTCGTATTTTGACGATAAAGAGGTGATATGAAGTGAGCTTAGGAGATGTAATAGAAATAGCCAGCGCAGCTATCTGGCTGGTAATAAAATGTAGTGCGCCTCTGCTTTTATCTTCATTAATAGTAGGTTTGATTATCAGTATATTTCAGACAGTAACATCTATACAGGAACAAACACTTACTTTTGTTCCGAAACTGTTAACTATATTTCTTGTCCTTGTTATTAGTGGAGATTGGATACTAAACAATATATTAACTTTTATGCAGGAATTGTTTTCAAGATTTGGCGATTATGTGAGGTAATTTGTAAATGGATTTAACAATAGCTACGTTGAAGCTGGAAGCTTTCTTACTTGTGTTAGTCCGTGTTGGAACATTTCTTGCCATTGCACCAATATTTGGTGA
>CALZHV010000001.1 GCA_945787485.1 uncultured Lachnospiraceae bacterium | reverse complement strand
AAGGTCAAAAAAATCCAACCCGTGGATATGTTCCCCCACACCGACCATGTGGAGAGTGTTGTTCTTTTGTCCCAACGCAGACCGGACGAACATATCGACATAAAACTTGACCTTTCTGAGCTTGATGTTACTGCGGCTGAAACAAAGGCTACATATCAGGAAATCAAGGATTATGTGCTTGAAAAACACAGTCTTAAAGTGTCAAGTCTTTACATATCACAGGTTAAGGCAAAGTGTGGTATTATTGAGCGTGAGAATTATAACAAGGGCAAAGAAGGACACAGAGTGCCGCAGTGTCCTAAAGAAAAAGAAGAAGCTATTATGGATGCGCTCAAACATTTTAAGATGATATAAAATAACATTTATAGGAGGATAATATGAGTAAAATTAGCTCTTCTAATGAAAATTTTTACAGTTCAATAAAACAGTATCAGAAAAATATTGATGCTATTTTCGGAACAACAGCTAATATTGAAGATACAGAATTTTATGAACTTTGCAAAAAGTTTTCTGATATTGGATTAAATGCTCCTAAGCGAGTTATAGAAGAAACTTGTGATGTACAGGGATGTTTTCAAGACAATGATATAAATATAGCTGTAATTGAAACAGTTGCTTACATAAAACATTGGAAAATTACAGAAATTGATCTACTTTTTGAACTTATTAGCAATATGCATTCATTAGCTGTTGATTGGGATGAAACAAGACAAAAAAGTGCATTTATTAAAAGTGCCGGCTATAATTACAATGGTGGCTATGCCGGTAAGTTACATAATTTTAGTGAATTACCTCAAGACATATTTGATAAAATATGTTGTGATATAAAAGATGCTTTGCGAAACAACAAATAATCATCCATTTATTCACACATTCGACTAACCTCCTGTTATAAGGTAGAATAAAACTACTAAATAACAGGAGGTTAGTCTATGTCAAACAAGAATTCTATCAGATATCATCGTGTAGGAGATTATCTCATTCCAAATCTCATGTTACCGCCTGAAGAAACGAATATGAGGCTAGGTAAATGGGGCATGATGCACAAGGATTATCTTTTGAAACACAAACCGATTACAGTTGCCATTATGACAGCAGAAGGCAGATTTTGGAGATACCTTGCAGATGTCGATGCACAAGCAAATGAAATGTTTGATTTGCTTGTTGAACAGATGAAGAAAAAAGAAGGCATTACCGAACAACTCAAAGCACAAAACCAACTAGAGTGGATACAAAGAATTAACATAATTCAACAACGATCGAGTGAAGTAGTAACTAAAGAGATAATTTATGTTTAAATTCAAAGGCACAGAGGTTAAAACTCTCGTACCTTTTCGTTCAATATCGTATTATTGTTAGGCGATTTTAGCCACATCATAATAAAGTGCAGTAAAATCATCGCCTACATCTTTATCTTCATGCCAATGGCCAAAGTACCAGTGCTTGAAATCACATTCATACATAACCCATTCAAGAAATCCTGTCAGTTCCATATCGTGTGCGTCAGGATAATATCCCATTCTGCGGACGATTTCTCGTGGTGCAGTATGTGTTAATATATAATCAATATCATCATTTTTTAACAGGTTTTCTGTCGCTTCTTTATATTCTTCATCACTGGGGAGTTCTTGCGGCCACCACGAAACGCCTTTTTTACGCATATATCTATCAATGCTATATGCTCCGCCCATAGTGAAAAACTTTTTATTTTCTATTGTAAATACTTGACCTCTCATAAGATGAATAATATTTTCCCTTATGCGATGAATTTTACCGCCATTCCACATTTCAACAGGATATTCGTTTATAACATCAAAAGCTTCGTGGTTGCCGTCCAGCCATAAAATATTATATGGTTTCGTTGCGAGTGTATCAAGACACTCTTTTTCTTCATCGTCGTTTGCAAAAATGAAGCCAAAATCACCGCAAATAATCAAATAATCATCTTTTGTCATCGAAGATTCATTTGGAATAAATGCTTCGCTGAATCTGTTTATATCACCATGAACATCTCCGGTTATATATATCATACTTATTCCTCAACTTTCTGTTGCTTAATTGTGTTCTGCTTTTAGCCGATCACGAATTTTCATCCAAAAACGACCTAATTGATTTTTACCATTGCGTTCGCTTCCGCATCCCCAATAGGAATCGTAAGGGCTATCTTCAACAATAAGATAGTCTTTCGTTTGTAAAAGCTTTTTTGCAACATAGGGATGCTGATTCACTTTTTGTAATTAAGATTTCTTCCATTATATTAAGTTTTACTTCATCCCAATCATCACGTTGTAGGTGCTGATTATCTCGTGCAATTCTTTGAGCATTATGTGCTGAGGGCGAACTCTTTATAAGCTCATATATTTCCGGGGCTGTGTTTATAAATTTTTGTGCCTGGTATGCTTCTTCCGTAGAACTGTATAGTGTTCTTTGATAGCTCACTTTGAATGAACTGCAGTTATCAAGACAATAAAATACACGAGGATAAAAGCCTAAAAAATCGTAAACTTTTTCAGAAATCCAAGGAGCGCGATATTGCTGTAATTCAATCGTTGTAGTTCCTTTCCGGATTTTTTCTATTGTTGAAGTTCGTCAAGAATACTTTCAATTTTCGCCCATTCTTCGTCGGTTTCAATCGGATACAAGATAGGATCTTCCTGTTCTGGATCAAAAATCGAAGCAAAAACGTTTGTGTTACCCTCTTCATCTTCGGTTTTGTCACTGTAAACAATATAGTTTTTTGAAGTAGCGGGATCTTCATAAGTAAAAAGTATATCGCACTCTGTTTCCGTTCCGTCATCGTTTGTAATAATAAATTTGTTTTCTTCCATAATTTTTTCCTCCGTTATGCATTTTTATATTTTAAATTAAATTGAAGACATCTTTTGCAATCATCAGTTCTTCGTTGGTTGCAATAACATAAGTTTTTACCTTACTGTCAGCGGTAGTGATTTCTCTATCTATGCCTCTTAAACTGTTAGCTTCCTTATTGATTTTCATTCCAAGGTAAGAAAGATTTTCAACTACATTTTCACGAAGTTCAGGGCAATTTTCACCGATACCGCCTGTGAAAGTGATTGCATCTACACCGTTCATTGCTGCAATATATGAACCAATCGTCTTGCGGATTTGATACCATTGCATATCGCGAGCAAGTTGCGCCCGTAAATTTCCGTCTTCTGCAGCCTCGGCTACAACCCTGTCATCGGAACTTACACCTGAAATTCCTAAAACACCGCTTTTATTATTTAGAATTCTGTTCATTTTAGCAACTGAAATATTTTTAGTTTTCATAAGATATGTAATCGCTGATGGGTCAACCGCACCTGAGCGTGTACCCATCATAAAGCCGTCGAGTGGAGTAAGTCCCATACTCGTATCGAGAACTTTACCGTCTTTTATTGCTGTAACAGAACAACCATTGCCCAAATGACAAGTTATGAGTTTGATATCCGCTAATGATTTATTCATAACTTCTGCGGTTTTCTGTGCTACATATTTATGAGATGTGCCGTGGGCACCGTATTTACGTATGTGGTCCTTTTCATAATACTCATAGGGTAAAGCATACATATATGATGTCGCAGGCATTGTATAGTGAAACGCATTGTCAAAAACGGCAACCTGAGGAGTATTGCTGAAAATGCTCTTACAAAGTTCAATACCTGTTATATGTGCAGGATTATGAAGCGGTGCAAGCGGTATAAGCGAGCGGATTTTATCAATTACATTATCATTAATAATTACACTTTCTTTAAAATATTCGCCACCTTGAACAACACGATGACCGATGCCGACAATTTCAGTTAAATCGGAAATTACCCCATATTCCTTGCTTGTAATCAATTCGACAGTTTTGTTAATTGCATCTAAGTGACTTGTCTTTTTATGAATTTCTGCGTCTGTAATAACTTTTTTCAGTTTGCCTTTTTTATCAGGAAGTTTGTATGTGTAAATGCCGACTTCAGCCGTGTCAACCTTCTCAATAATACAACTGCAAAGTATCTTTTCAGACGGCATTTCATAAACGCAACTTTTTACTGATGAACTACCGCAATTTACTACTAAAATTTTGTTCATAATTAAACCTCTTTCAATAAAAAATTCTATGATTCCTCATATTGCAAACAGTTTGCCTTGCACCACTTTTTAAATGTGGCATAAACGAGTTTATTTTCTTCAATTGGATCATTGTCTTTAAGAAGAGCCTGTTCAACAAACATATTACGTGTATTAACTTCTATAGCAGCAACGGCATGACCGTTTTTGTTCATACAGATTACGGGGTTAAAAATTTGCATCTCTCCTAAGCAATTACTTAATTTTTTTCCATAATAAACATAGTCATTTCTTGTTTTTAAAAGACAAAACGTGTATCCGTCCATACTCATTTTACTAAAAACAGGCACATTATCAGGATATAAAAATTCTTCAAGTCTGACAGCACCGGGAAAATTTTGTAATTCAGCATTTATATGGCCATCAAAATCGTCTTTCCAGTATTTTTGTGCCATCCTTCTATGCTTTTCTCCATAAGACAAATATATCATACTGTATTTATTAAAATCAATACTGTTACAAAGTATGTTTTTTAACAAAGAATTTCTGCTCTTGATTTTTGAGTAATCCTCATAAAACACGAAAACATTATCATATTTATGCATAAATGACAGCAGAACAAACGCTTTGCTATTTTTTAAAAATGTAATCAAATAATTTACATCGCCCAGAATTCTGTAAAGTTTTTCTATCTCTTCAATGTAAAAGAACAGATAGGGACTACCAAACATAATTCTTTTTATTGCTTTGGTTTTTGGCAGCGAAGAAGTATTGAAGAATTTCGGAGTCAATTCATACCTTTGAAGATTTTTACGAATTTTTCCGAATAAATCACAATATACGGCTTCTTTATTACTGCTGTATTCATAGGGTATGTACGAATAGAACTCTTTTGTATATCCCATGAATATGGTCATTTCGCAAAATCTTTTGAAGTTCAACTCAGCTTTTTTATATGGCAATGACTTTTTCCATTCTTTGAGAAAATATCTTTTTAATGTACCTTTAATAAATGCATTGTTGTCAATTTCAGAAACAAGTTTACTGGAAGTATTTAAGTAAAAATTGGATATATCTTTTATACATATTGTTCTATTCTTCGTTTTTAGTGTTAAAAAAATATGACCTTTTTTGAAATTGAATGTTAAAGATTCTGTTAATGGAAAATCCGTAGTCGTAAATCCACCAGCCCACCGGAGTTTTAGAACATCTTTAATACATGTTAATTCTGTACTTATGGTGAGTTTGTGTCTGCTGTATTGAAATGTATAACATTCTTTTTTTGGCGAAATGGGTGCAGAGTGAGAGCAATTGGGACATATAATATCGTTAGTGGGAATAAATGGTCTATATAAATTCAAAGCCTTGTGCGGTTCATCAAAAAAAGAAATAATATTACACCACTCATACGCTTTTGAACGATTGATTACCTTTTGGGGATTATATCCTCCAATGGTATGCTTGTATGCACCAAATTGAAATCCACAAGCAGGACATACCAATAAATCCTTTTTGAAATAAGCAGCGTTGTCCTTTATATCAGCCATTACTTTGGAATATCTAAACTGTTTTGATGTTCCTAATACTATATCATAGGCAGAGTACAAATCAAGCCTGTCTATTTTCTGAATACTCTTAAATCCCTTGTTAATAGTTATTGTTTCAGTTGTCATTATCTCTCACCACCTTGATTAGCAATAATATTCTAACATGAATAAGATTTTTTATATACACTATAATGTGAAAACGATGTGCGTTTATGAGAATAAAATCTAAAAAATGTGGACTACTCAAACGATTCTTCTGATATTTTCCTGAGTTCTTCAATGGTTGATAAAAAGCAAAACCTTTTTAACCAAGCGGAATTATGTTTAAATTTCTTTGCCATATCAATTTGTAATATTTGTATGTCATTCCATTCAGTCTTACACAGACGACCATATATTAATCTTTCACAATAGTGATCAAATACATTGATTATACGCCTTGTAAAGATCATACCATCGTGTTCTCTAAACAATTTGCGACATGCCGTTGCAACATCTTTTTCAATTGTTGTTTTTAAAATGTCGAATATATCGATCTCGTAAACACATAAGAGTTGCTCAAATAAAAGAGTTGGTAATTCAAATCCGGTATAACTTGTTCTTGTTTCTATTTGCTTTCCGTTTATTATCTCGATATGTGTTTTTGGAAGTAAGACTTTGCTTGAACGATTATCCATGTGATAAACATGTTCACCGAGAATATTAGACAGTATGTTAGAAAACAACATATCATAATGTGGTATTTGCAACACAATATCCGAAACTGCTTTGTACAGAGTAATTACATAATTCTCATCATTTACAAGCAGGGTTTCGTTAATATATATACAACTCTCAATAATGACATAGTTTTTTATTTCCCATAATTCAATATCATATCCAGTTGTGATTAAGTCTTTACACGGAGGATTTTGAACAACATTAATACTATGAATGTGTTTCGTGAAACGCTCGACTACGGCAGGGAGATTATTAGGTTGGAGCACATTCAAATTAAGAAGTGCTATGAAGTACTTTCTCAATAAAATGAAGTCGTATTCATCAAAAGCGGATTCGTTAAGTTCGCAACAAACTTCAAGAATAGCTTTGATTGGAATCTTGATATCTTGTGACATGGTTCTGCCTCCTGACAATTAAAAAAGCTTGTATTGTTTTCTGTAAAAAAAACGGGTTATGATACCAAGTGCAATTTGTTCAACAGCAAATAATACGGCATAAATGACAAACCCTTTAGAAATATAAATTGCTATTCCGCCATAATCAAAGAAAAAAGACTCGCTGATATGTTTAACAAGAATAATATTAACCGGTATTGTTGCAAAGGTTGCTATCACAAACATCCAAAGATTTTCACGGTGCTTGAATATTGGTAATCTAAGCATAAGAAGTACACCTGCCATAATGATTATTAGTGAAATTAAAGACAAATAACGCACTGCAAATATAGATGAAATTGTAGGTATTGTTATTGTCGCTATGAATAATGAAGAATATGCCTTGTTTTTCTTTTTCATTCAAACACCTCGATTATACTTAAAACATTCCATATGTATAGCGCCGGCAAAGTTAATTGTAAAAATTGAAAAACAAATGCGGCTGTTACAATGGCGTATCCGGTAATGCCTTTGTTTAGTTCTTTTTGCCTTTTCTTTTTGCTAAAAACAAATCCTCTTGATTTGTTGATAAACTCGTTTGTATTATCGCCTAAAAGCAAGCTGATCACATTAGCACCATCTATACCGTTACAGAAAACAAGGTTTAACAATCCTAAAAAACCGTTTTGAATCGCAATCCCTAAAAAGAACCCGGAAAATGTTTCGGGAAATAACCCGGCAAGCAGAAGAGACAGTCCACAGAGCAGTAAGTTGGATTCAATTCCTGCAAGATTAATTTGAATCTTTTGAAATTTGCTTTTTATACATTTTTCATCAATGAGTGCGTATGCTATAGGCATAATAAAGTTTGATATTCCAATTCCGATTTCGAAGAATCTCCCTTTGGGACAGGCAAGTGTAGCACAGGCATGAGAGATTTCATGTAATAACATACTAAGTGCAAGTCCAAAAATAAAGCCAAGGTATAATCCGCCACTGCTATAAGCAGGATGAGTTGAAAAATAGTAGATGCCTAAAATGAGCATTGGTAAAAATAGTAATTGCAAAGCCTTGTTATAAAGCCAGAAAAACACGCACATGTTTACCGTGATTTTTTTTGGAATATATATACTGTAAAGAAAAGTGCCTTTTGCTTTCATTAGAACTCTGCTTCTTCTTATGCAATCAAACGCATCAAGAGTTTTTAACCAATTACGTATAGTCACCCTGTTAATTGTTGGATCTATACTGAAAGGATTTGTTTTTCCATCAAGTTGTTTTCCCCAAAGAACCATATCAGTAGGAAGAAGAAAAGACTCATCTAAAAGATTGTTAGTAACTTCAACAGCATTATCTTTTCTTTTTATTGCGCAGTAATTGTTCCATTTTGGGTATCTCATGGTAAAAACTCCTTATATGTTCGATTGAGGCAGGCTTGTACAGGTTTTGTGCAAGCCTGCACTATTTAATTATGCGACTCTTTTATTGAGTTAGGGAAACACGCTTTCAATTACTTGTGAAATATGCTTTACGGGAATAATCTCAACAGAGAATAAGTTTAAATCCTCTTTTGAAAGTTCTTTGTAGTTTCCTTCGGGAATAAACACTTTGCTGCAACCTGATTCTTGAGCACCTTGGATTTTTTCTTTAGTACCTCCGATATTGAAAATGTAGCCGTTTGCGTTGATTTCGCCCGTGTAGGCAACATTTTCTTTAATTATTTCTTTAAGGCCGGCCGAAAGAATACTCATCATAATTGCAACACCGGCTGAAGGCCCGTCTTTCTGAACGCTTCCCTCTGCAAAGTGAACATGAATTCCCTTGTTGTCCAAAAGCCCGGGATAATTGCATTTAATGTAAGTTATGGCAAGTTTAACACTGTCAATAGTGCTTTCTTTTGGGAGTCCGGTAATTGTGACTGAGTTATCGTTAGGAATGAGTGCAGTTTCGATTGCAAAAGCCATGCCTACGTTGTCGCCGGTGACAGCAAGTCCTTTTGAAAGTCCCGGATAAATCATTTCCGGGAAATTGCCTCTTGGTGCAGGAGGATTTCCGAGCACTCTTTTAATATCTTTTACACCTACTTTTACGGAACGTTCGTTTTTAAGTATGTAAAGCTTTTCTTTTACAAGTTTACGGACTACCTTTTCGGCGTCTCTTACGCCAAAGGAAAGGCAATAAGAAGATTTGAGAAGTTCAATTGCTTCAGATGTGAAAGCCATTTTGAGTGTATCGGGGCAAACTTCTTTGACAACCTTTGGAATGATGTAATCTTCAATGATTTTAGACTTCTCATTTTTTGTGTAGCCATCAAGATAAATAATTGTAAAGCGGTCACGGATTACAGGGTCAACTGCATTTATGTCATTGGCAGTGGCAATAAAAAGGATATTAGACAAATCAATAGGTACACCTAAGAAATTATCACTAAACTCCCCACTGTCATCAAGAAGATCAACAAGAGTATTAGATACAGGAACGCCGTTATGGTTTCCGATTTTGTCAATTTCATCAAGGTGGATTACGCCTTTTGATGTTTTCATAGAATGAATTGCTTTAGCGATAAGTCCTGCATCTGCACCGATATATGATTCGGAGTGCCCCTTAATTGTTGTTTCGTTAGATACACCGTTAAGAGCAACCTTACAATATTTTGCATTAGAGCCGTTTGCAATGCTCTTTACAATAGAGCTTTTTCCAATACCATATCCACCCACTAATAAAAATCTATTGTTGGTTATCGGCTCGCCCTTTACAGCACTGATATTAATTGCCTGGGCAATTTCCAACTTTGCCTTTTCCTGCCCAAAATGAGTTTCGTTAAGTTTGTTGAAAAAACTGGTTTTATCAAAATTTGCAAACGCATCACCCAAAGGGGCTGCATACACAAGGTATTCGAGTTTCTTTTGCGATTTGATGCGAATGTCACCATCAATATCCTCTCTGTGAAGTTTTGCGATTGTAGCTTTGATTTCTTCAACAACCTTTGGCGAATAAAGTGCTTTGTTTTTTCTAAAGATAATCTCGGGATTATTTTCATCAACATACTGATTGAGAACATTGTCAATGATTTCATGAGTTATTGCGACATTTTTAAAAGGACCTTGTTCGTCAAGTGCTGATATTATGTTGTTGATGATGCTTTGAAGATGCTTCTTTACATCACGAACACCATCGTCAATGCAAAAGTTGTCAATAATGTATTTGATAAGTTCATTTGAGATGGATACAGAAAAACCTTTGGTATTAAAGTTACTTAATATATCGGGCAAAATGTAGTTTTGTGCAATTTCAATCTTCTCTTCAATACTGTATTCATCAACATTAATTACAGTCATTCTGTTAAGCAGATGCTCTGCTATACCCTCTGTACTATTGGCTGTCGCTATCCATATACAGTTCTCTGTGTTAATGAATGTACCCAAAAAAGCATCTTTAAAACAATGCTCGTCTGAAAGAGCATCGTTAAAAGGCTTGCTTGCCTTGCCACCTTCTTTACTGCTTTCAAATGCTTTATCATATTCATCTAAAAGCATGATAACACGGGTGGTACCCGCTTTATAGAAGTTTTTTACGACCTCTCCGCAATCGCTCGCATCGTAGAGGGGCGAATCGCCTATTATATCCACAACGCTGGAACATGAACCTAAAGGGATCTTAAAGAAAGGGATATTAAGTGCTTTAGCTATTGCTTTGGGAGCGGCAGTTTTACCTGTACCCGGAGGTCCTACTAAAAGTATAGAACAACCTTTTGAGGCGCTGTGTTTTGCTGCGATGATGGCTTCAACTATATTATCAACAACTTTGTCTTGTTTATAAATATACTTGCTAACCTTATTCTTCAATTCGGTTTTTGTATAATTAACATCTTCAACCGTAGCTTGGTTTATGTTAAGAATATACATAAGTCCTCGTAACGCACGGTCTCTTGTTGTTGAGGAGCCACGCTTTTGGTTCTCAAACAAAGCCTCAATATCCATTTGCTGTTGAGGAGTATAAGTATGACGACACATATCGAACTTGAAACGGAGATCTGCAACTTGAGTTAATCCTCTTTTGGCGTTATGAACCGTAGGGTTAATTCTACCGGCTAATTCATTTTTTATGTTAACTTGGACATCGCTTGCAAGATTGGAAAATCTTTGCATCGCATCTGTTTTGGCTTCGAGAGATTCAAAAGCAGAAAACATATTATAGAACTCTTTGTTTGCGACCACTTTAGCATAACATAATTCGCCACTTATTTTGCCTATTACAAAAAGTCGTTCTCCGGCAAGTATGTATGACTTAGGAATAAGGGTATCGTTTGTAACGGAAACATCGACAGAACGGCCTCTGAAATCAAGTTGGATATTTTCGCCCTTTGTTATAACCATATCTATATCATTGTAATGTTCAAAGAGTATGTACCCTGATTTTTCAATGCGAGAACTAACATTCTCTTTGATAGGCTTTTCGCTTACGGGAGAAGTTATGAGTTCATCTGCCACAAGTTCAAATACCGGTTGGAGCTTCTCTACCGGTGAATTTTTTATTAAACTGATAAATTTTTCTCTTGTATCCATAGTTTTTGGTCTCCTTTAAAAATATTTAGTCATTTGACGATTCGTCAGAGTCATTAACATCCGAGATATCAAGCGATGCTTCTATTTCTTCTAAAGTTGCCTCTTCCGGAATACCAAGCAAAACATCAAGGAGACTTTTGTTTTCGCTTGAATCAGAAGATTCGGATTTATCGCCCTTCTCGGAATCACCAATTTCAGCACTTAACTTCTTTTCGAGTTCCTTTCTTTTTCTTTCTAACCACGCGGAAAATCCAGGTGGTTCAGGGAGTTCGAAATCATCGTGGTCATTTTCATTATCATTGCCGGAAGTTTGTTTTTCTTTAATATGGCTTAATAAGGAATCTGTTTCAAGTTCAAGTTCTCTAAGCTTGGACTTGATTTTTTTACCATGGTTTGAAATTACAGTATCTACGTCAGCTTCTTCTGCTGTAATAAGTTTGCAATTAGCGAGTTTACTGAGTGGAATATAAAACGTATTAAGAATTTCTACGCATGTGATCTCCATCGTATGAAACATAGCTGGAGAAAGCGGACTATCGTCAAAACGCTGTTCGCTATGGATATGAATAGCACCGTTTGATGAGATTCTGATATTACCAATTTCATATTGGTTGTTGATAGCGGCAATATATTCGCTGAGCTGTGAACGTGCTTCAGGAAGGCAGATTATTGAAGGACTGATTTCCATAAGTACAAGTTCTGCATCTTTATCGATTCTTGTAACTGCCCAATATTGCTTGTCTTTAAAATCTAAGCGCGCTGTAAACCCGTCATGCTCTAATGTTTTAGCTGCGAAGTTATGCATTGAGTTTCCGTAAAAGGACTCTGCCGCTTCCATTGTTTTGACAAAATTTGAATTGTTTGACATATAAATCGCTCCCTTGTTTTGATTACGATAATATTTTACTGCGTCTTTTACGAAAAAGCATTAACACGGATTTGAAATACACATCTCATCGTGAAATAAGGTGTTTCAATTCGTGAAAAAATAAAGCTTGCTTTGTGTGAAATAATCATTCGCTTGAGTTTGTTTGCGGTTCCGTTATTTCTTCGTGTGGTTGTTGAAGACTTGTTTCAACACTGTCTTCATCATTCGTTTCCGAATATTCGTGTTCTACTGAGGCAATTTGATTTTTAAAAGCAGCATATTCATTTGAGAGTTCCTCTAATTGTTTTTGGGTATATTGAATATTTTCTTTCAACTCTTTAATCTCTGAGTAAAACAAGAACAGTGACGAGAGAATAAGAAGCAGGGGTATAAGACACACAAAAAAATTGATAACTATAGGAGAAATACTCGTCTTGTTTTTCTCAGCTTTGCGTTTTTCAATAGGAATGCTCTGCTTTTGTTCATCAGCTGTTTCCTTTTTTGGTTCTTTAGAATCACTGATATGTGTAGGCTGAATATCCTCGTTTTTTGGGGGACGTGAAGGTTCGGCTTTGAAGCTTTCAAAGCTGTGTGTTGATTCATCGGTCATCGTTGATGTAAGGCTGTCTTCACAGCGATAAACCACGCAAGATATATCATCTGTAACATTAAAAGAGTCGATATGATAACTGGAAACGAGATATTCTAATTCCGATTCGGAATTAATTTGAAAGATATTTGAGAACTCTTGCATATCAAACGCTTGGCTTGTAGGATCTAAATAAGGATCCGAAAAACCGTCTGTGCAAAGTAAAATAGAACGATAGTCGTTGGAATTGAGATGAAAAACTCTCATTCTGTTTTTTTGCTCAATATGTCCTGCACTATAAACTTTTCCACTCGGGCTGTTATCAGGACAAGAAATGATAGAAATGGAGTTTTCCTGAAAAGTTTTTGGTTGACCAATAATACAACCGTCACCTGCGTGCAAAACAGTTATTTTGTTATCGCTTGTTTTTATCAAAGCAAGAAAGGTAGAGGAAAACGCATCGCGGTTTTGTGTTTTGTGTTTTTGACACAAGCTTTTAATAATGCGCTCTATCATGGTACAGACATTAAGACGGATATAATCAACATCACTGTTTTCTAACATTCTCTTAATGTTGCTTGTTGAAAAGTATTGACCTAAGCTTTTTACCAATGCTTTTGCACCAATTCCGCCCAATTCACTGTTTGAAACACCATCGGCAACGCATATAACATCGCCGAGAGTGCTTACGTAAACGGCATCATCGCATCCCTTTGAATCGTTGATGTGCATTTTGCCGGTTTTATTTATTGAAATTACGTTATTCATATAAGAACTCCTTTATAATTGAAAGATTGCGACTAATAAAACAAATATGGCTACAATAGCTGTCAAAGATGCAAGAAAAGGCTTTTTCCACAAGCCTGTTTTTATGAAAGTTTTCCAAAGTTCATCATCAGAAACGCCATCGGGTACCGTACCTGTCATAAAAACCGAGAGTAAGAATTTTTTAAACCAAACACACCACTTTCTTAAAAACGAAGCCTCTGTAGTGGCATGCCGTATATTGATGTTGTCGTTGCGAAGATGCGAAAAATAGTTTGCAAAATTTTCATCCGCCAAATCGTTGCGATGAGAATAAACATTATGCTGAAAATCACTGATAGAAGTATCACCATAATTACCGGATTGATCAATCCAATCACCATAATCATCGGACGGATCAATCCGATCACCATAATCACTGGATGGAGCAATCCAATCGCCATAATTATCAACATTAAAAATTTCACGTTGATGTTTGTTTGAAAACTCAGCAACTTTTGTAGGATTGTCGCTAATTAAATTGTTCACTGTTATTAACTGGCGTGTTAAAGAAATTGGTGTTCCAAGAGTGTGAGCACTTTTGATAAACGATGCGACAACCGGACTTTTGCTTTGGAGTGAAGCGAAAACATTTGCATCAAGAGGACAAAATCCCGTGTCGTTCCATACTCCAAATAAATTTTTGACATCAATTAAAGCTGCTGCGAGCAAGGATAAGCCCGTGTATGAAATGTCTATGGTATTGTAAAAAGCGCTTTTGGTTTCATACTTTTCAGGAAGGGCGTTTTGTGAGTCAACGGAAGAAGCGCAAGCAGGAAACTGTCTGAATTGAATTGAGTCGGTATCAATTATATGAATCATCTTAGCTTGCTTGTTAATTATGATGTTGTGATTAACATCTCGATGAAGAAAACCATGAGTTTCAAGCCAAATCAGTTGTTCCAGAATTTGCTTTACATAAATCTTGGCGTCAGGAAGGTCTTTAAGTTTCTCAAAATTAAAGTCTTCACCTGAAAAATTGTACATAACAAATCCAATAGGATTATTGTGGTCGTTATATACAAAATCAAGAGGCAAGGCTATGTTGTTGTTCTTAAAAGGATAGTTTATCATCTGTTGCACTTTGTCAATTTCAAATTGTTTCTTTGGGGAATCCCAAATTTTCAAGCGGTACATAGGATTCCCCTCACACACTTGAGTATAGCCTTCAACTCCCTGATGTCCAGAGTTTTCGCGACCTCGAATTGTTTCGGTATATGTTCTGCCATCAATTTTAAAATGACATTCGTTTCCAACAATGTGACTATAGGAAGCTTCACTGGTGTCGAGTCCCTTTGTACCAATACTCTTTTTAATTGAAAACGCACGAATGTGAGGCTGATAATTTTGCAGTGGCGGTTCAGAAGAGTTTATCCCATAAATATATAATTTCCCCGAAAAGCCCATGAGAGCAGCAGAAGAGATCACCTGTGAGGTGGATTCGGTTGGAGTTATATATAATTCGGGTTCGTTTTTGTGTGAAAACAAGTATTCATCTAAGCCGTCTTCTTCAACGGAAATATGCTTAAGATTTTTACGCTGAATTTTTTCTATAATCTTGTTGTAATTTTCAGTGACTCCCGAAACGGAAGCTTGTTCTTTGAGAAATTTAAACATTACATATTCGTTGTCTGTGCTGCTTTCTAAAAGATTTGATAAAGCTGTATAAGCGTTGCCTACAAGACTTTCGGGTAAGATTATAGTTGTTTTCATTTTAATACTCCTCCCCAATAATTAACAATTTCTGTCATAGCAGAATTTGAAATTTGCCAGCATTATATCGGACATATAACGGTTATATTCTTCAATATTGCGTTTAGAAGGCATCTTGGATATGCGTGCTTCTTCAAGCTCTGCTTCGGTCGATGTTGCAACGCGCAATGCGTTCATAAAGGACGTTACCTTTGATTTGCTTTTTGCTTCGTCTATGGGAACTTTATATCCGCCGAGATTTAACCCGTTGGGATTTGTCCCGGTAACAAATTCAACGAGAAGCTTGTTGTTATCAGCAATGTCTTTTTTATATTTGCTTGTGATAGAATTGCAATCATCAGCACTGTCGGTTGCTTGGGAGTCGGTAATTGAAAAGAATACGGGTATGGTAAACCAGTGGCGATTTCTTTTGCAAATTTCATTAAATCTGTTGAGAAGCTCATCTGCTTTTGAAAAGCTTTGAGCGAGAGGTGTTGAGCCATAACAAGATTTCGGAAATGCAGAAATGAAGTTTTCATAATTGAACTGTTTGAGGTCGCCAAAATAAAGAATGCGAGGAATACCATTATAGATTCCTATGATAAAAAGAGTGAAATCTCTTTTAGGAACAACACGAAGCTCGGTGTCCATCGTTTTTATGATTTCTTTAATCATCGAAAGATGATTTCTCATAGAGCCCGAGAGATCTATTGTAATGAAAATTGACGTTCTAACATAGGTCATCGCTTTGATTTCAAGATCGGCCAATCTTGAAAACTCAGCGTCGATTTCGTTTTGGGTAAATCCGTTGATTGAATAATTTTTGTTATACATTGTTTAAATCTCCTTTTCGTATTGTATTCAAATATTCTTTGCTCATCGCCGATGAGCTTATTACACCGAACAAGCAACCATAACTTATAGCTGCTGATATCCCATCACTAAGGGCAGGACTAACGACACCGGTTAAAGCAACAATGCCAAAAGTTCCACAGAGATTTAGAGACATTGCAAATACAATGAGTGCAATTCCTATGCAAGAAAAGACTTGTTGTATTTTACTTTTCTGTCTCAAGGTAAATATTGTGTTTACAATTAAAACAAGGTATAATCCCAATATAAAGTAAATAACAAGTGAGCCGTGCTTTTGAGCAATCATGGATGTTACTAAATCGGAGTTTGCAGCTTCAATACCTTTAAGAGCGTTGAATTCAGTGTTGCCAAAAAGTCCGCCATTTTTAAAAGCAGCCACTAAGGAGTGTATTGATTGATATCCGTAATCATAAGGGTTATCAAATATGCCTGATGCGGTTAAAGACTCGAAAAGTGTATTGTTTTCCCCTAACCAACCCTCAATTCTTGACGAAGCGGTTGAAGAAATGTATAACACTCCTTTGCATCCGGCAATGCCGGCAACAATCATAAGTATGGAATAGAGTATGTTAGAGTTTTGAAGAAGAACCGCGATCACAAAAACAATTCCAAACTGAAGCAGTGCGCCAATATCTTTGATTATTAAGCCATAAACGAAA
The DNA here is from genome assembly GCA_945787485.1 of uncultured Lachnospiraceae bacterium. GTDB lineage: Bacteria > Bacillota > Clostridia > Lachnospirales > Lachnospiraceae > Coprococcus_C. The sequence goes on along the minus strand of CALZHV010000001.1, from coordinate 19,344 downwards.
CAAATTATAGATATTCCGAGAGTTATGATGAGATTATCAATGCTGTTGAAATGTTTTGTACTGGGAACAATGAGGACAAAAGCAAAGAGCAATTTGACTATCTCTGAAGGTTGAAAAGTTATTCCGCCTAAAGAAATCCAGTTATAAGCACCGTTCTTTTCTTTAGCCAATGCTAAGTTGATGATGATGAAAAAGATGATTACAATAACAGACAAAATTCTTAAATTAATATGGAGATTATGCTTGTCCATATCAAACCGAAGAAAGCATCTTATGGCAAGAGACAAAAGAGTATAAAATGTTACGCCAATAACGGCAGAGAAAATCCCTTTTTCTATGTCTTCTTTAGTCGTTAATCCGTAAAGGGTAGCATCTATATAATAAGTGAGAAAAACTGCAAAGATAGACTCTGTTATAGGCTGTTTATCTGCTCTAATACCCCATGTTACAATCACAAAGACTACAAGAATAAAATGTGGAATTATAGCTTGATAGTTCTGCAATTGATTAAATGTGGATATTCCTTGAAGAAAGATGAACAAAAGAGACAAAACTGTTGGGATAAAACCAAATTCAAAACATCGTTCTTCTCTTGGCAAATTAAATTGAAGAGAATGATTTGCTATGTGGTATCCGTTTGCACAGCTGCCCAATTTTCCATATTCAGTCATATCATACTTATGGGATTTAGCATTATAGGAAATTACTGCCTGAAGACGAGAAACGCTGTGTTCCTTTAACTTAACATCATTTGAAGCACTTCTTCCGATTGTTGTAACGATACCTTGTTTCCCGTTTGTGTGCTTCCACTTATCTTCGCTAACAAGAATGCCTAATCTTAAATCACGCTCTCTATAAATTAACCAAAATGAGCTGACAATAAAAAGAATAAGAATAAAATCTTGCAATATGTTAATGGTCATCTCGAATCCTCCTTGCTTAAAATAGTGTTATTTATAAATTCACGAGATATCTCTTTTGCTGAACTGGATTTTCCGCCGTGCTCCAAGAATACCAAAACTGTATAAGGAGGAGCATCGCCATCATTGAGACAACACACAAACCAAGCGTGTGATTCGGCATTATCAAGCTCGGCTGTTCCGGTTTTTCCAAATGTGGAACAATTTATACCAAGGTTTTGGGTAACACCGGCAAGAGCGTTCTTGAGAAACGATGCCGTTGTTGATGACATGATTTCCGATGTATTTGACTCCATAGTAGTTTTGAGTAATCTTAATTGTATTTGAGAACCATCGTTTGCAATTGCATTGTAGAAGCTTACCACACCGAGTGGCGTGACCATGTTTTGCGATTGCCCGTTGGCAGCCCACATAAGGTCGTCGTTTGCATTGATGTTGCCTTCTTTTATTTTAATATCTGAAATTACCGAACTATTTAAAATGTTAGAGTTTTCTGTATATAAGTCTAAATAGTCCGGTGCGATGTACTTTTTGGCAAATGCAGAAACGCCACAGTTACAGCTATTGCTAAGAATATCGGACAAATCTTGCTCACCATGTGCTGTTAGGTTGAAACAAGAGATGTGGTTGGATTTTCCTGAACAGGTGAACTTGAAGTCTTTAGCAGACGGGTTCTTTTCTAATACAGCGGCCACCGTTACGGACTTAAATACAGAGCCCGGAGGATAAGACAGAGATGCTTTGTTAAGGAATGCTCCGTCTTCAATAATCTCTGTGTTGTATACATCAACGCTTGGGGTGCTTACCATTGCTTTTATTTCTCCACTTGTGTAATCCGAAACAACAATACATCCGTGATAAGCATTATTTGAAAGGATTTCGTATGCGTCCTTTTGAAGATTGGAATCGATTGTAAGATTATATTCCTTTTTTGTAGGAGAAAAGCCGTTAAATACACTAGTGATATTCAGGTTCGGATATGTAGATGTTAGTAGAGAATCGGTAATGCTTTTGTTTCTGTCTCCGACTATATGAAAGGTTGACAATCGCAAAACTTTATCATCACTAAATCCACCTGTGTAAATCGGAGCGCCATTGCAATCGTATATATAAATGTTTTTATAACACTCTCTTTCGATTTGACTGTTATAATAGCTATTCAGGCTCTTGTTGTGTGTAACAACTGAACAAGTAAGGAGTATTGAGATTGTCAATATTACGGCACAAAGTGCTGTTAAAATAGATTTTATTTTTAAAATCAGTTTCAAAATATCACATCCTTTCAATAAAATGTTACATTCTGCAAAACGAAAATACAACTCACAGAGAGTGAAATGACTGTATTTGTCGTGAGCCAGGGTCTATATTTTCGTGAACATGTAAAAAAATAAGCCGATCTGCAAGACCGGCTTTTGATATATTAAGTTTTTCTCCGGATGCCACCGGTTTTACCTCCGTTCTTTAGGCTGTTTTTACCTTGTTCATTCTGTTTACTCCGAAAGGATCAAGATACTGCATGGCGATTTCGAACAGCATCAAAGTTGGTGAATCAATAAAATCCTTGGAACACATGGTGTCACGATAAAGATCAACAGCTTTTCGTGCATCTTCTATGACTTTGATTCCAAATTCGTCGATAGCTAAAATAACAAGCTTGCTTTCAGGATCACCTTTCATAGCAGCTTTTCTTAACCACATGATTGCATTATTATAATCAGTATGATAATGAATATTAAATGCGGTTGCGTCATCTGTGATAAGTCTTCCGCAGAGGCCTAATGCTCCGAGTTCTTTTTGTGCCTCAGTATAGCCTGCGTTAGCTGCATCAAGGTATCTCTTTTGAACTGCCACATCATTAAATGTGCCTTCGTTTGCCATAAGCTTGCCGGCGCGGTATGACGCTTCACGGTTTCCTCTTGTTGCCTCAGAGAGAAGTTGATTTAATAAGTTTGTGTTCATTGTTCTGCCTCCTTATATTTATTTGGTAATTCAATTTTAACTCCTAAATAACAGGATAACAATGTTTTTTGCGTGAAATCAACAGCGTTTTTGTTTTTTTCGCGAGGACAAGTTTGTGAACAACACCAAACGTTTGTGAAAATGTGAAAATTTCGAGTATAATCGTGAAATCTCGATATCTGTTTTGGTAAAAATTTCACGTAAGATGCCGAAAATATGTTGACTTTGTCATAGGACCGTGTTATCATTAAAGAAAAAGGAGGTAGCAAAAATGGCAGAAATAAAAAAAGAAATACGAGCACAAGGAACAAATCCTGAAGTCGAGGAAAACAAGCAAAAAGATTCTACAACTATCAAAAATGAGCTTTGCGAAATATTTTCAACTAATCTTAAGAAATTAAAAAGTGCAATGGGTTGGAATCAGAATGAGTTTGCTGCGAAGTGGGATGGCATGTCAACAGGTGCACTAAGCAATTATCTTAACGGCGAAAGAATACCCTATGTAGAGTGGATAGTTTATTTGTGCAATATTCCGGATTTTCATGAGCGTGGCTTAGACTTTACAGTTAACGACCTGCTTTCTGAGGACTTCGATCCTGAAGGAACACTCAAATTTAAGGGTAGTCTTTCAAATGGCACGCATGCTTACATTGAGCATAGTGATTTTATCGGAAATTATTTATGCTATTTTAACGAGCAAAGCGATATTACAGACAAATATGGCAATAAAAACACTCGCGAATTACGCTACGGAGTCCTTTCTGTTTATGATGATATTAACGGTGTAACTGCAAGAAGAGTCACAAAGGTTGCGGCCGTCTTCTTTAAGGCGAGTGAAAGTTCAAAAGCTTTTGCATTAAAAAAAGACCTTGACAGTTTTCATAATGTTTCCTGTGTTGACAACAGCAAACTTAGCGCTAAAGGAGAAAGAAACAAAAAAATCATCGAACTGATGAGCAAAAAAGCCGGAATATATACCGGTGAACTTACCTTTAGCGGACAGTTTGCATTTGTAGATATTACAAGTAAAGCTTATAACGATAAAGCCTTGATTGTTCTTTACGTTCCACCCAAGAGCACCATTACTAATTATGTTGGCGGCATAGGCTCCATTGCGTCAGTTTCCCATGGAAGAGAGCATATGCCAACGGCACAAAAAATAATCATTTCAAAGCATGAACTTGCAGGTTCGGCAGAATCAATTTCTCCTCATTTGAACATGTCTTATCCAAACCTCACTCACATTAAAGATGGACAAGACATAGGAAAACTATGCGATAAGTTGTATGGCGGCGATTACGATTGTCTCAATCGCGAAGACAAAATAGCTATCATTCAAAACAGAGTTAATAAGATTATCAAGGATTATATTAAGGATAATCTTTGTTGTGCAAGCAGCGTGAGCGAAGTTGAGGATGCTCAGATATATAAACTTATTGCCGCCTCTGTGGATGAGTGAGTTTTAATAGGTAATTGAAAGAGAAGGAGGTAATGTTTGTGTTAAACAACCGTATTGCAAACTGCGAGGAAGCATTATATATTGTTAATTTCTTCAAGAAAAAATCTACCGCTGACAAAAACGACATTGTTAGCGCTTTGAATTTAATCGAAAGTCTGCATGAAGAAACATATGTAGTTTACGAGATTATTCATAAAGCATATATCATGTGTCGCTATATGTATCCTGATGTTGAGGACGTTGTCTCGATTCTTATTTATAGCGATATAAAAAACAACATAATAAGTAAAAGGTCGTGCTCTAACTCATTTGCATCATTAAGAGGCAATGAATATTATGAGTATTCTAGTTTCAATTTGCTTGAGATTAAAGGAAGTATTGAACGAGATATTCCGCGCAAGAAGGATGGCAGTGTAAAATACACATTGGATGAGTGTTACGAAATTCATATTATGCACAGAGTTTGTGATAAAATGTATGATGCAATTGGTCGTAAACTTAAGCGCTTTCACGACTCGTTCACAGTCTTTGATGCATACACTATGGCAAGAGAAGCTCATTATTGGGAAAAAAGAGCTACCGGAGAGCCTTATATTACTCACCCGCTCATGGTTGCTGAGATTTTAGCTGACTTTGGGGTTGAAAGTCCCGTTGTAGCTGCAGCAATCCTTCATGATGTTGCCGAAGATACAGACATTAGTATAGCTGACATCAAGAACAAATGTGGTGGTCAAGTTTCTCGTTATGTGAATGCTGTGACATCCTTGCACAAGGAATATGAACAGTTGCGCTCTAAACAGCAGGAACAAGTAGATGACGAAACTCCTGAAGAGAAGAAAAGAATAAAAGAAAAGCTTGATAAGGAAAGCTTCGAAAAACTCGTGTCTATAGTTGACGAGAGCAGAGCTATGGTATTCGCATTATATATTAAAGCGGCCGATAGAATTCACAATCTTCGAACGATGGACACTATGTCGCAATCAAAAAAAGGTGACAAAGTAGACGAAACAGAAAAATGGTATTTGCCACTTTTTAAAAGATATAATCTCCACTTCTTCTGTGATATTATTGAAGATTTACTGTGGAAACTTGGTAATGTTCATCTTTATAACGATATTTCAGAGAAATATGAAGATATGAAGAATCGCAACCACGCTGAAGTGAAGGAAACAATAAAACTTATAAAAAGCTTCTTTGATGATGATTTTAATGTGCAATGCGATAAGAGAGCAAATATCCCGGGTTTTGATTTCACCGTCTCGGAACATTATTATTCGCCTTATGAAATCAACAAGTATTTGAAGAAAAAGTATGGCGCAAATATTGATGTATCTAACCTTATCAACAAAAAGCACCTCCCGGTTTGTGACATCGACATCATTTTGGACCCTAAAGACAACAGGAGTGAGATAAATTCATTTTCCAATGTTTTTATTGCTGTCTGTGCCAACAAAATGGCCGTAAAAAACCGAGTAATTACAGACTTCGAAATTGACGACAATAATAGATTTATCGTTTTTATCGAAGATGATTATTACAATGTTGTTCGTTGTTGTTTTTGTATGAGAGACGACTATATGAATTATCTTAATGGCGGTAACGGCGGATTCAACACCAGAGATATTAAGAGTAGTCTGCCTGCCGAAACAAAGGGAATGATTACCGTTAAGCTGCGTGATGGAAGAAAAGTTCAAATCAAAGAAGGGGCAACCGTTCTGGATTTAGCATTTTTAATTCATCAAGAAATTGCCATTTCTGCAACTGGCGCAACAATCAACAATCAGCCAAGATCCATATCCAGTGTACTGCATGACGAAGACCAAGTGGTTGTTATCTCTGATACATATCGAGAACAGGGCGGTCTTACTAAAGAGCTGGTTAAGCATGCAAAAATTGAATGGATTAATTATGTTAAAACAGATTATGCACGAGATATGTTGATTAATTATTTAAAAAACGAATATGAGGGAGAAGAGACGTAGATTCAAATTATAACGCACTCCGCTAAAAATATTTGTTTTCACGAAGATGGCAACAACATTTCACAAACATAATACATCTTTACAACCCTCGTATTTTCTAATTGATTGCTATGGTTTAAAATTTATTGTAGATGGTTAGAGGATACGAGGAGATGAAATTCGTTTGCAGTAATCTGCATATAAGGATGCTAACCTAATTATGTTTCTGTGTTGTACAAGAATTTTATATAGCGGTTGCTTTTTATGATATGGTTATTGTATAATATAACAGCTATACACTGCAAGTTTTAACTGTGAATACAAACCAAACTGTCAATAAAAAACTCACCGGCAGTTGCAAAAATGAAGAATTTATGTTGAAAATCATACAATAATTATCCTATGGTCATTTATTTTAAGTAAGTTGCACGATGAAGATACTGTAATGGTAATCGCAGATACCTACAGAGGTGAAGATGGTCTTACAGAAGTATTCAATAGCCACGCTGAATTTGATTGGTTTAATCATGTGACAACAAAAAAGGCCAAGGAAATTTTGGTTAATTATTTTAAAAACATATATGAATAATTCAATTCTCTAACAATAATTAATATTTTGGTTCGTAAAGGAGAAAGTTTTATGAAACTACAGGTCGAGACAACCGAAAAGTGTCCTTTCCATGTCCAATTACATCTTACTAATAGATGTAATCTTAAATGTAAGCATTGTTACGAAGGAGAGAGGACTCAAATTGAGGAATGGAATTATAATGAATTAATAAGTTTAATTGAACAACTTGAAGATACTTTTGTTAAATGGAATGTTGACGGCGAAATTTCACTGGTAGGCGGAGAACCTACATTGTATCCATATTTATCAGATATAATGTATCGAATCCACCAATCCGAATCAATAAAACGCTTTGCGATACTCACAAACGGTGTGTATTTTTCGAGTGAGTTGATGGAAGCAATATTAATCACAAAACCAACTGTACAAATAAGCATAGACGGAACAACTGAAGAAAAGCATGATTTTATTAGAGGCAAAGGTAACTTTGCAAAAGCAATAGCCAATATAAAAAAATTAGTTAACGAAGGCATACAGGTGTTTGTTCATTATGTTATAAGCAAATATACAGTACCCATTACGTGGGAGTTCATTGAAGCAATGAAGGAATTAGGTGTTAAACAGTTAACATTTAGTAGGGATGTGCCTATCGGCTTCAGTGATACGTCAATGATGTTGGACAAAGATGAAATACATTGTGTGTTTGAACAATTGAAAGAATTTTCTGACAGATTAATTGATTCAAGCATGTCAATAAATACGTCTAGACCATTATGGGCATGTTATGGAAAAAGTGGGCGTTGTCCGGTAGGCATTCAGACTTTGACAATTTTGCAGGATGGAACAGCACTCCCCTGCAGAAGATTACCAATTCCAATTGGCAATGTAAAGAACGAAAGTGTTTTTTCGATATGGTATAATTCTAAGATTCTATGGGATTTGAGAAAGAGAAATGAAATAAACATCTGTGGTAATTGTAAGCATCTTGATGATTGTGGAGGTGCACGCTGTATTGCCTATGCAGTGACTGGCGATTATATGGCGTGTGATCCGCAGTGTTGGGAGGTATAGTTATGTATTTAAATAAAGATGTTAAGATACAGGTCGGTTTTATCAATACGGGAATTTATAATTTTAACAATAAAAAAATGTTTTTAGTGAATAAAGATGACGCTAAAGCTTTGCTGGAAGGAAACTTCAGTGATATGGACGATAGTCTTTTGCACAAACTGAAGGAAGAAGGGGTTATTACTGATAATATTGAAGAGCGAGAAATGCAACCTATTGATTTTCAATATAGTTTATTTGATGATCACGATACTCATCAGGTGTGTAGAACTGTATATTTCGAGGTTACTGACAAATGTAACTTTAATTGTTTACATTGCTATGCCGAAATGACTAAAGAAGGAAAAATATTCTTAACACCTGAAAAATATGAATATTACTTATCTATGTTAGGCAACACCCCAAAACTTGATATTCGTTTAACGGGAGGAGAACCTTTTTTAAATCCATATATTGTAGAACTTATTGATATAACTGCAAAGAATAAAAAACCATATAATAGACATAGCATTGTAACCAATGGTTCTTTTGAATTGAATGATGCTATCCATGCATTAGAAAAGGGATTTGAACTTCAGATTTCCGTTTACGGTATGAGCGAAAGCACATTTGAAAAATTTGCTCGCACCAATATATTGATGCACAAAAAGGTTATGAACAACCTAAGGGCATTGTCGGAAACAAAGTATAAAAACCAGATTGTCTTGTTACTTTCTATTAATGCCTTGACATATAACGATGTTGATTCATTTGTTAATTTTGCTAAAGATTTAGGCTTCAAGCCGATGCTTAATCGTCCCGCCAGTATCGGACGGGCAAAAATTAATTGGGAAACATTAAAACTATCGCCGGAACAACATCAATCATTCAACAGATATAATCGTCACTTAGTAAAAGGATATAACAGATATTGTTATCATGCATGCAGACTTACGTGGTCATATGTCGATATTTATGGCAATGTAAAGCCTTGTGCTTTTATACGAAAAAATTTCATTTTCGGCAATCTTAACGAAACACCATTGGAATATATACGCAAAAGCAACTCTTATAATGATTTCAAGAATTTAAACGCTTCCAGTTTTGATAAGTGTACCAATTGCGAATTTAAATACGCTTGCACCGGTGGTTGCTGCGGAGAAACATTGTCCTATTCAGGAAGTATAACCAAAACATATCCTTGGTGTGTTGTAAAGCCGTATGAAAAAAACTATTTACACATAGTTAAAGGTGAACTGTATCAAGTAGAAAAATACGCTGGTGGCACTTTTGATTTCAATAAAATTTGATAGATAAGGAGGTGAATTTTATGAAAAAACCAGAAATTAAAAAGGTTTCTAACGTAGCACCTGCAAGCAAAAAATCTGCATGCACTTGCTGTGGCGGAAGCGGAGATTGATGTTCAACATCAAAAAAGCAGAGTAATTAAACGAGCGTTTAATTACTCTGTCATTTCCCAAGGAGGTTTATTTATGTATAAAGTAATTATGGAAGATAGTTTTTCTTTAAGAGATAATATTGCTGTTCATAGTTTATCTGAAGACAAACATATGTTAACAAACTCTCATAATGGTGATGTTTTTGAAATAAATAGCACATCCAAATTGATAATTGATGGAATTGTTGAAAATAAAACAACTTTTGATATATGGAAAACAATACACGCTCAAGATAAGGAAGAAAATATTACTATTGAAGATATTTCAAGTTTTATTGAAATATTATTAGAAAATGAAATTTGTATATTATGCAATAAAAACCAGTAAAATGTACCATATTGCGGTAGTTTTATAAAATCAAATATTATTGCATTATTATGTAAAAGAGGAAAGTTATGATTGTTTGGGAGAAATATAGACCGATTTTAGTTGTTCCTGCTGTGCCCATTGACAATGGCATACGCTTTTTATGTCAAACACATCAGATAGATGTAAATGGGGAAATTGCTATAACTCTGTGGAAACTTTTATCATTATGCAATGGATACAGAACAGCAAAAGAAATTGTTGGTTTTCCGGAATAAAAGAATCGCTTGTTAAAAAAATATTCACAGAATTAAGTGAACTTCATATAATATTAGATTCATGCGAGCAATACAAACATTTTCATAAAATAAGTGATAACCCCATGACTTATTTTTATAACGCTCTGTCCCAAAGGACTGTTGATTTTTAATGCTATATTTTTCATATAAATAATATCTAATTTAGCATAAATTTATTAATTATCTAGGGACAGAGGCGTTAAGAAATACAAAATACTATTTATTTTAGTCTTTGTGACTCAGTGAAAAGACTAAAACAATGATATTTTAAACAAAAGTTCTGTCCCATTTTAACAAAAATCAACACTCTTTAGGGACAGAGCGTTTTATAAATTAACACAAAAAGAAATTGAAGAACAGAAAAAAACAACAGCAGTAAAATGCCCAGGAGAAAAAATAGAATTTACTATTGATAACTTTTCTTCATTGTATCAGTTGCAGGTAAAACGCGAATCATGCAGAAGTTTTTCTCACGAAAAATTAACTCTTTTTCAAATAGGAAATATCTGTGATTTTGCTTATTCTCGTTCTCGACACGCAACTCCTAGTGGTGGAGGTCTATACCCACTGAGAATTTTTTGTATTGTAGTAAGGGATCAAATTGGTATTGGTTCTGGTTATTATGAATATGATTCAGAAAACTCCCAATTAATATTATTTAACAATCAGCCAGATATAGAACAACTCAAATATTGCTATAATGATGAAAAATTAGCTTTTAATTCGCCTGTGCAAATAGTTGTAGCTGCGGATTTAGAAAGGCAGACTACAAAGTATTCTAATCGAGGGTATAGATTTACATTAATAGAGGCTGGACAAGCAGCACAAAATCTAACACTGTATTGTGAAGAACAAGGTTTATCAACTTGTGAACTTGGTGGATTTAACGATGAAGCCTTAGCAATAGAAATGAATATTGACAGATATAACCTATCCCCTCTTTTAACTATTGCTGTTGGTTATAAATCCAATTTGGTGTCGCACAGTTATATTGAATTATTAAATAACCTAGAGAAATACTATGTTGGAGACGAGAAAATAGTACACAGTTATGGTGTTAACACATTTGATTGTAAAAACAGTTCTTTTTATGGTACATGGGCACGTTATGGAGAGCACAACAATCGAATTAGTGGAGCTACTGGAACGTCATACTACGAATCATGCTGTAAGGCAATTATTGAAGCCTATGAGCGTCATATATCAAGCGTCACGAGGGTTGATTATTTTGGTGTCGCAAAAGAAACTGATTCATTCTTCACTCCAGAACAACTCGCTCCACTTTCTATCAAACAAAGAGAACTATTAGGACTTCAACCATATCACAGTGATTCTAAAATTGAGTGGACTGTCGATGTTACCGGCAAATACTATTTACCAACAGATTTTGTATATTACGGTCACAATAAAAAGGGGAAACTTTTCAAAGGTGATTCGTCTGGCATAGCTGCACATACTGATTTTGAAGAAGCAAAAAAACATGCCGTAGCCGAATTGATAGAAAGAGATTCAATAATGAGGTTATGGTACGAACATAGAGCCCCAACACACTTATCACCAAACTTTTTACCATTTCATGTAAGAAAAAAGGCTGATTATTGGAAAAACAAAGGTAGAAATGTTCATGTATTAGACCTAGAATCACCACACCTACCAACTTTTTTGGTTGTAATAGAAAGCGAAGAATATCCTTGTTTCGTTAGCGGAGCAGCAACTGCCTTAACAAACAATATAGAAAGCGCAGTTATAAAAGCATTTCAAGAAGCTAAGTATAATTTATTATTAGCATTGAAAAATCCATTTAAAGAACCCCCTCAAATAGAAAACATTCATAGTCCAGTAGACCATGGTAGATACTATCATTTTTTATCGAATGCTAGAAAAATTGATTGGCTTTGGTCTAACAATGAAAATGCTAAAAACACTTATAATCAGAAATATGATATAGACAGTATTATTGGTGAATTAGAAATAATTTTTGTTGATATGTCAACCTCAAAAAAAGCATTCATTAAAGTTATAAGAGCTGTTAGCAGAAAAATGATTCCAATAAGTTTCGGCTATAAAAGTGATTATTATCTACATCCAGAAGTCAAAAAAACTAGTTGTACAAACTTCACTTGAAGATTATGAGCCTCACTTTTTCGCTTGATAAGTAATGATGCGGTGTCGTTTTTATGTTAGGAAAGGAGGAAAACATGGAAGATAGAGTTTTGGATATAAAAATAGTTGAATACGCAGAATATTCTCTTGGAAGCGGCTGTGTAACAGGTGGCGGTGGCTGTAGTTGCGATGACGGCACCTCTGAATAATTTTTGTTTATTGGTCTTGCAATTATAAAATATAAATTATAAATAATGTAAAAACATACCGCTTTACCAACAAACGTCACAAAAAGTGGCGTTTGTTTTTATGCCGTTTCAGGAAGCGGTCTTTCAACAGACTAAGAATTCAACTGAAAACCTTGAACTTATATTGACAACAGTTTTTTCAGATTGTTTATTAAAGATGTGGCAATAAATCGGCAAAATATTTATTATAACCATTAATTCGTTGAATTTGTAGATTTGCTGTTTTTATTTAAAAACAACAATTCTATAATACTTAAGTTACAACATAAAAACTCCTTGTTTCTGCTCACACGCTGATTCAAGGAGTTTTTTTCATTATAGTATAATCCCTAACCACAGACAAATCGTTTATTTCAGATTTTCTACACAAAGCCGCCCTCAGGTACCTTGTTTTCGTAGTTTTCCACATACGTTGCAGAACCGAGATAAACGCAGGTGTTTATCTTGGGTATAATAACCAAATCAGAGTCAGGCTATTTGTTGGCAATGTAGTATTATTCAATAGTTCCATTTTAATAAAATGCGTATTTCTACAGTTTATTAAAATGGTGTTTCGAATTTCAATACCTCCTTTAACCTATACCTACTCACATTGTAGCTATTCTCACGCTCAATAGCACCGGATTTCACTAGCTCGGTCAGGCGTTTTTTTGAAAATGAGGTTGAGCCGAAATATGCATCAAAATTTGCAACGGGTAGCACAACCCAATCTGTATCCTCTTGTCGGTTGGCACAGTAATATTTTATCAGTGTTTCAAGTGCATAAGCTGTGCTCGGTGCTGTTGTAAAATCAGAAATCTTTGCTTTCGTTTCTTCGGGCAGTTCAAAATCATTGTTTTTAAGCTCACCAAGCTCTAATGCAGATGAAAGAATGTCATCAAATCTCAATATCCAGGCACCTTTGGTTTTCAGGTAATATGTACTGAAATGCATCCTAGTAACCTTGTCACGCCAAGCGGTATCGAAGTTCTTGTCCATAAGAATATATTTGTCGATTTCCTTTGCTGTGAACTTTTCAGGATTTGATATAGCAAAATTCATGGCATTGTGAAAATGCCTGTAAAACCAACCTTCGCCGTTTTCTGATACGAGCGCAGGAAATTCGTTGTGATACTCTCTGAAATCGGTTTTGAACCGCCAATCTTCCTTTTCTTTTGCATTATCCTTGTCAGGAATACTGCACCAAGCAGAGATTGCCCGTCTTGCATATTCAATGTCGGCTTTGCCGTTTTTGAACATATATCCTCTTGCTATGATAGTCAATACCCTAGGAAAACCCTCAAAGCCTTGTATTCCCTCGCAGGTAAATCTGCCGAGAAATGAGTTGTCGTTTTTGTTGTCACGCTTGTATATTGGTGCTTTCGTGTAATCCTTAAACTCGGCTATCTCGTTCAACATAAGACTTGCTCCTGTCAATAATATATTTCTCTGTTTCGTTCAGTAAAATATCAAAGATAAATCTTCTGTAGCCTGCCGCAACAACATAGGGTACCACATCATTCAATCTGATGATTTTTGAAAGAAGCTTTCTGCATTCGTCCGTTACCGCTTCCTTGTAATCATAGGTTTTTGACTTGTTTCTGTATGCTAACATCATTGCAGTCATTTCATCGCTGTCATTTTCAAAATGAAGTGAAGTAAGGTTACGCAATTTGTTCTCGGCATATCTGTCACAGATAATATCGGAGAAAACTCTGTCACCGTTGTGCCTGAAATCACATAATAAATCAATATAACTTTCAAAATGCTCACCGACAAGATAAGTTTTCAAGAATCGTTCTCTTTCTTCGGGTAACATAAACTGCCATTTACGCTCCTGCATTTGAATATAGATTTCTTCAATTTCTTCGGGAGTGAAATCTGTAAAGAGAGCATACAGCTCGTCCGTGTCATAATCGTTTTCCTGACCACGCATAAAGAGAATACGCTCAATATCGGATTTTCTTTCCGGTATATCCGACCTGTTTCTGTTGTTACGGATTCTTTTTAAGCAATGCTCATAATCATTCATCAATGCCGAAATACGAGCAAGCTTCTTTTTATCAAGACCTGCTTTCCAATCGGGCTTTTGAGCAAAAGTGAAAATTTCACTGTCAGGTGCAACTTTGCCTTTTGCTTTTGGTGTATTCCTTTTCAGTTCATAAGCATAATACGGCAGTCTTTCAAGATTAGAACTGACAGCAGACCAATCCGTATTTTTGAAAAACTCTCTAAATTGTTGGTCATAAGTCTTTTCATACCAAGACCTGCGCTCATTCTGCTTTTCAATAAGGGATTTGTATTTGAGAAACAGACTTTTCGGTGCTCTGTTTGTTACAAGATATTCCGATAGGTCAGGCTTAACTCCACTTTTTGCAGAGTCAATTTCCAAGCCTGTGAGTATAGCAAGGGTTTCTGTTTCTTTTCTGTATTGTGCCTTTTTGCCCTTTGCGTTTTCGTCATAAGCTAAAATACTTCTGTTGAGTGCCGCATTTGAGATTTGTCCTACACGGGATGAAAAAGTATTTTTAACAGTTTCAAATCTTGCTTCCCAATCATTAGCATCAGATATAATTGGTTCCTCAGTGGGAATAAATAACAATGGTAAAGGATTATCACTTTTGCCGTAATACTCAGGCTCGGTTTCTTTTGTGTAAAGATAAGAAATGATAATACGGTCAGCAATCGTTTTTACCATATCGCCGTCAAAATCAGCACCGCCAAGTCTCATAGGTATATCGGAATTATCCGCTACCATAATGACATCGGTTAAATAGCTGAAATATTTGTTTCTGTAATATCCGACATCCTTCAAAGGTCGCACCTGAACACTTTCATTTTTAGATATATGAGGATTGCGAAGAAGTGAATATTTGTAGTCTATACCGTAGCTGTTGCCGGGAGCATAAACAAAATTACCGGACAATTCTTCATTACTGATGTCAGCAAATTTTCTGCTGCCATCCGCAAGAAAAGCAAAAAGTGACATTAAGTCAGCAGATAAATATCTGTTATCACCCTCTACAAAAAGCTGACCGATTGCATACTTTCTTAAAATGTTTTCTGCAATATCATCAATATCTTTAGAGAAGAAAGGTTCATCAATGAGCAAAGAGTTTCTGTTAATCAACCTTGCTTTGGTTCTTAAATCTTCATCACTGTCATTTAAATGTTTAGTGTAATAATCTATTCTGTATTTTCTGTTATTGCAGTAATCGTAATATGCCTGCTCCGTTGCTTTGGTCAGCCACTCTCTTTCATCTCGTGACGGACTTTCTTTCCAACCTGAAGGTAAATCTTTAGGTCTGAATTTTTCTTCAGGAATTGCAACGGTATTTAAAAACTGAAAGTTAAGCTCGGTTAAATTTTCTTTTTCACCTTTACCCACATTTGAAATGTATAACGAGTGTCTGTACTTTTTACAGTGGTCAAGGTAATCGTTAAAAGTTAAATTGTTTTCACTCAGCCAACCTTTTCCCTTGAACATTGTGTCGGTAAGAATAAGATTTATTTTATCAACGGGATGCTCAACATTCCACATATCTTTAACGGAATATATACCTATACTTCTAAGAAAAGATTTGAAGTCAACTTCATGTACCATACCTTTTATGTAAGGCAAACGAATCTGAAAAGAAGAATGAATATGCTTCCCGCAGAACTGTTTATCAATTTCTTTTGCGAACGAGTGAGAGATAAAACCCTCACCGTCAAATGAATCGTAGGTAAATTCAATTTCCTTTTCGACTCGGTTGTATTTTTTTACTGCTTTGTTTTTATCTTTTGATGTAACAGTTACAGCGTGAGTTTTGATAAATCTTTCCCAAGTTTTTATGATAACAATGCTGTCTTTATCAAAAAGATTTTTGCTTTCAATTCTCGTACCGCCCGAAAACATGAGTCCGTTATAAGCATAAAGCTTACTTAACTGACACAAACCGATGTTCATATCGAGCTCTATTCTTGCTTTAACTTTTTCGTAAACATCACTTCTTATAAAAGACAAGCGAGCGTTTCTGCTCATACTTGCAGAGCGTTCAAAGGCAACAAAGTTTTTCATTCCCGTTCCCAAATCAAGATTTATTCCCTCAGGACGGAACATGGATTTTGCTTTTAACTGTCTTAAACGGATGCGTTCACTCTTTGCATCTCTGTCAAAAATTCCGCTGAAGTCAATGTAAACTATCACATCGGAAAGGTCAGAAATTTTTGTATCGTCTTTTGACTGAGTAAATTTATCCGAAGTTAAAACACTCATTAACTGATAAAACATAGCACAGTCTTCCTGCAAACTGTTTTCTTTATTCATCATACACTTTGCAGTTGCACTGTTATTAAGATTAAAAATATATGTTTCATCATTTTGCTTTTCGGCATAAGAGATAATTCCTATTGCCGAAAGCATCGGTATTTCATAAGTAATATGTGCCATTGTTTCACCTCTGATGCACTTGTTCTGTATAAAGGATACTACAGCCACCCCTGTAATGTCAACTCTTTTGCACCCGAATAATCGGGTGCTTTTTTTATTTAAAACAGCGGTATTACTTTAACGAGCATTGGATTTTGGTACCACAAAATCCGTTTCGGGTGCGGTTGCCCCGAAAACCAAAACAGAAAAGAGGTGAAAATTTTTGAAAGAAAACAAAAAGACGAAACTTGTTAAAGCATATTTTACCGAAGAAGATTATGAAAGACTCAATTATCTTTGCAGCATAATGAAGATTTCTAAATCAAAAATGATTCGGTTTCTGCTTTATTACAAGAACATTAAAGAAGCTCCGCCTGTTGATTACACAGTTTTAATCAGAGAAATGAGAGCAGTCGGTAACAATTTAAATCAGCTTGCAAGGGTTGCAAATGCAAAAGGTTGGATTAATGAAAAGGAATTACGTGCTGCTATTCTTTCTCTTCGTGAACTCGAAAAGAAAATATCGGCTGAGTTTCATTTAAGTAAGGAGGATGAATATTGGCAGTAACAAAAATATGGTCGGTTAAAGGAACGCTTAAGAGTGTTGTTGATTATGCAATGAATCCCGATAAAACTCTTAACGATTACTACAGTAATTCCGAATTGCAATCACTTAAAGATGTAATTGATTACGCAGTTGAAAGTGAAAAAACCGAAATGCAATATTTTGTAAGCGGAATAAATTGTAACCCTGAATTTGCACGTGACCAGATGACGGAAACAAAAAAGTTGTTTCATAAGCAGGACGGGATAATTGCGTTTCACGGTTATCAGAGCTTTAAACCGGGTGAGGTTACTCCTGAGCTTGCTCACGAAATCGGAAAAGAGCTTGCAGAAAAACTTTGGGGAGACCGACACGAGGTTATTGTTGCAACTCATCTTGACAGAGGTCACATTCACAATCATTTTGTTGTGAACAGTGTTTCAATAGTTGACGGTAAAAAGTTCAATGCCTGCAAGCAAAGCTATGCACTTATGAGAAAAGTTTCTGACGAGCTTTGCATTAAATATGGTTTATCAATAGTTGAAAAGCCGCACAAGGCACCGAGAAGAATGACCTATCTTGCAGAGAAGAACGGAGAGAACCATCAGTATGATTTATTAAAATTTCATATTGATGATTGCTTATCACGCAGTTCGAACATCAGAACTTTCATTTGGCAAATGGAAAAGAAAGGATATACTTTTGATTTCAACAGACCTGAGCCGACAGTTTATCACAAAAGATTTAACCGTCCTGTATGGCTTTGCGATCTTGGTGACGGTTATACAATCAACGATATTGAAGAAGTAATACTGACTAAAAGACATTACACGAGAAAAGTTACTCACGACACAATCACTTTCAAAACCTTATTCTTTGACGGCAATCCTCACAATTACAAAAGCGGTATCAGCAGCTCTTACACTTGCTTGTGTAAAGGGCTGCTTATGTTTAAGGAGCATCCGCATTGCAACGAGGTTGAAAATTATCTTGAACAGGAACTTTTGAAATTTGACCAGCTTTGCGAAGAACAAAACTTATTGCTTGATAACAATGTTGAAAGCTATGAGGACCTTGAAGCACTTATATCAAAAACTGAAAGTGAATTACAGGAAATGGATGAAGCAAGAAATGTATTCAGAAACAAACTAAAGTGTGCTGTCCGTTCAGGTGATGAAAGCTTACAGAACGAAATCCGTGAGGATATTGCAACTCTTACCGCCGCTATGAGAGTTGCAAGAAAGAATATAAAGATTTTAAACAGAGTTAAATACAGGGCTGAGGATGTAGTAAACAGAATGGATAGTATCAACGAGCATTCAAGAATGTATGAACGCTATGCCCGTGATGATATCAAGAAGAAAACAAATACAAACAAAATTCAGGAAAGAAATTATGAAAGATAATCAGGAGGAATATTTTATTATGATTAATATGAAAGAAGTACAGATTAAAGATTTAATTCCCTTTGAGGACAGTCCCTTTGAATTCAGAGAGGACGAAGGTTTTGCACAGCTTTTTGACAGTATATCCGAAAGCGGTGTGTTTACACCGCTTGTTGTGTGTGAAAGAGACGGCAAGTTTGAAATTATAAGCGGATACCGCAGAGTTGAAGCATGTAAAAGGCTTCACATTGATGTCATCCCTGCAATTATCAAAGACCTTACAAGGGAAGAAGCCATTGTTATGCACGTTGATTCAAATCTTCAGCGTGACAAGGTTTTGCCGAGTGAAAAGGCTTACGGTTACAAAATGAAGCTTGAGGCAATGAAAAGACAGGGCTTCCGTTCAGATTTAACCTCCGACCAGGCTGGTCGGAAGTGTGAATCGGCAGAGATTATTGCAAATGAATCAGATGACAGTAAAACACAGGTCAGGCGGTATATTCGTCTGACCTTTCTTATTCCCGAAATCTTGAAGCTTGTGGATAGCGAAAGAATTGCATTTACACCTGCCGTTGCTTTATCTTATTTATCACCCGAGGAGCAATATATAATTTATAAGTTTTATGATGAAATGGAGGTTACACCTTCATATTCTCAGGCGGTTGAGCTTAAAAAGCTTTCCTCGGCGGGTA